>NZ_VJZC01000162.1 GCF_009377185.1 Streptomyces spongiae | reverse complement strand
CCCCCAGACCCCCGCTGTCGGCCTTGCGGCCTCGTCCTCAAACGCCGGGCGGGCTGAAATTCCAAGCCCCGGCCGGAGAAAAATCAGCCCCTCCGGCGTTTGAGGAGCGGGGTCCGGGGCGGAGCCCCGGGGACGGGACGGGTAGGTGCGGCGGGGGCGAGACACAACCCTCAGCCCGGCCCCTGCTCCGCCTCCCGCTGCAGAAAGCTGCTGACCTGGCAGGCCAGCCCCTCTCCGGTCCCGTCCAGGGCCGCGTCACGGCCCCGGGCATCCCCGTCCGCACCGATGCCGCCCGCCCACAGATAGCGGTCGGCCCATTCCTCGTCCGTTCTCAGCTGGATCTGAATGTCCATACGTTCGAGGGAGGAATCGACGGCCGCGGCAAAGATGACGGCCGTGGCGCGCCGCAGCGGATAGAGATCGAATCCTTCGATGAATTGGGAATTGCGCCAGTCGAGAAATGCGCTCTCGCCATCCGGGCCCGTCCGCACGTCGAACTGACCGTCCTCGACATGGATACCGAAATGCGTGCTCGCGCGGTTCTCCACCGTCACCCGGAACCGGAAATAGACGAGTCCCTCGGCCGCGTCGTCACGGCCCCGCGGAGGCTCCGCCCGCTCCACGCCGTGGACGCGTACACGCAGGCCCGCGTGCCCACCGTCGCACTCCTGCCAGTCCCCGATCACATTGGGCACGCGCACTCTCCACCTCCCGACCTCGCGAAATGCTTGTATCCACGCGCCGGACGCACTGTCAAACGGGCGAGAGATCCCGTTGCCTGCGCATTTCCGCCGAGTGATCAGCGATCAAGCCGTGCGCAGCCACGATTCGTCGCGCCACGACTGAGACGCCGATGCCCCACGTGCCACACATCACACTTCCGCAGTACTCCGCGATCGTGTGCGCACACTGTTCCTGCATGATCAGGTACGGGAAAGCGGTTGCTGGCAGACTGCCTCGCATGACGCCCTTCACGCCGACGCGCGCCCTGTTCCTGCTCACCACCGGACTGGTCTGCCTCACGACCGCGACCGGGGCGATCGTGGGCGCCCTCCTCGGGGGTGCGGTCGTCGGGCTGTCCGCGGCGGTGGGCGCGGGTGCGGCGGGTCTCGTCGGCTCGTTCCTCATACGAAGACGGGCACTCGCCGGTTTCGCCGAGGCCCAGCGGGAGGCCGGTGTGCGCGGGTACGGGGAGGGGATCGCCCACGGGGTGCTGCTGCACGTGACCGTGTACGAGGCCGCCGTCTTCCCCCGGTCCGGGCCCGGTGGTGTGACAGCCGAGGAGCGTCTGTCGCGGCGCACCGTCGCCTACCGCATGGCGGCCCTGGAGGAGGTGCCCCGCCGGGTCCGGGAGGCCGCCGCCGACGCGCTCGCCGCCCTCGACGAGGCCGACCGCGCACGCTCTGAGGAGGCGCTGGCCCAGCTCGCCGGCACCGTGCGCCAGGAGTACGCCCGGCCCTGACGGCGGGCTCCTTGCTCATTCGCCCCACGGGCGGCCACCACATGCGCTACGTTCGATTACCGCCAGTACACCACCGGCGACACGCAGGTAACGACACAGGAAGTGCATGCAGACCTTCCGGACCTCCGCCCCACCGGTCGCGCCCCCTCTGACGGGAGGGCTCGCCGACAGTGTCTTCGACGCGGCGAGCCGTGCTCCCGGCCTGCCGTTGATCGCGCGCCGCACCGACACGGACACATGGACACGAGTCAGCGCGATCGAGCTGCGGGACGAAGTGGTCGCCCTGGCCAAGGGGTTCGTCGCGAGCGGGATCCAGCCGGGGAACCGGGTGGCCATCATGGCCCGCACCCGGTACGAGTGGACCGTGCTCAGCGTCGCCCTGTGGGCGGTGGGCGCCGAGGTCGTACCGATCTATCCGACGTCGTCGCGCGACCAGGTGCAATGGATCCTCAGCGACGCGAACTGCGCCGGGGTCGTGGTCGAGGACGAGCAGGGGGCGATGACGGTCGGCTCGGTGTGCGACGGGCTGCCCGGTCTGCGTCACGTCTGGCAGCTGGACGACGGGTCGCTGGAGCAGTTGGTGGAGCGCGGCTCGTCGGTGCCGGAGCCGACCATCGACTCGCTGCGGCGGATCGTGCTGCCGGACTCGACCGCCGTGATCGCCTACACGTCCGGTACGACCGGGCGCCCCAAGGGGTGCGCGCTGTCGCACCGGGGCCTGGCGAGCCCGTGCGACACGCTGCTGGCCGGCTGGCGGCACACCACGGCACCCCAGGGTGTCCAGCCGGCGGTTCTCGCCTTCCTCCCCTTCTCGCATGTGTACGGCCTCATGATCCAGGGCCTGTGTCTGCGGGGCGGGATGCTGATGGCGCACGAACCCGATCTGCGGGAGGAAACGCTCGGCGCCGATTTCCTGTCGTTCCGGCCGACGTTTCTCTACGGCGTTCCGTCCGTCTTCGAGAAGATCTACAAGAACTTCCTCAGGCGCGCACAGGAGTCGGGCCGGGGTGCCCTGTTCGAACGTGCGGTGCGTACGGCCCAGGACTACGCCCTGGCGGTCGAGCGGCACCGTCTGGACAGGGGCAACGGACCGGGATTCGATCTACGCCTCCAGCACGCCTTCTATGAAAAGACCGTGTACCGGAGACTGCGGGCCTCGCTGGGCGGCCGGGTGTGCGGGGCGGTGTCCGGCGGTTCTCCGCTGAATCGTGATCTCGCCCTTTTCTATTCGGGAATCGGCATTCTCGTCCATGACGGTTATGGACTCACGGAGACCTGTGGCGGCATCACGGCACAGCCCGTGGGGCGGATGAAGTTCGGCACCGTGGGACGCCCGCTGCCGGGCGTGGACCTACGGGTCGCGGACGACGGGGAGATCCTGGTGTCCGGCCCGTCGGTGTTCCAGGGGTACATCAACGACGAGCTCGGCACCCGGACGGTCCTGCGCGACGGCTGGCTGGCCACCGGCGACATCGGGCGGGTCGACTCCGAGGGCTATCTCTCGATCACGGGCCGCAAGAAGGAGATCATCGTCACCAGCGGAGGGAAGAGTGTCGCCCCGGCGCCGCTCGAGGAACTCCTGCGCGTGCATCCGCTCATCCACCAGGCCGTGGTCGTCGGTGACAACCGGCCCTGCGTCGGGGCTCTGATCACGCTCGATCCCGACTTCGTGCAGCACTGGCGCCGCGCCCTGTTCGACCAGGGTGACGCCTCCGGCCCGGGAGCGCGGGAGGAGAACGCACTGCAGCAGGAGGTGCAGCGCGCCGTCGCCGCGGCCAACAGCACGGTGTCGCGCTCGGAGTCGATCCGGGTGTTCCGCATCCTGCCGGAACCGTTCGACGTGGCCAACGGACTGCTGACCCCGTCGATGAAGCTGCGCAGGGACGCCATCACGCGCAGGTACGAGGTGGAGATCGACGCGATGTACCAGTCGTCGCGCGCGGCCCGTAGGAGTCTGTCGGCCATTGACGAGTCGATGAGCTGGGACGATGCGGATGATGTGTTCCGGCGTGTGCGGTGACGTTTCTCCGGGTGCGCGACCGGAGGGGTGGCTGACGTTGTTCTCGCGGCTGCCGGTTGTGTGTGGCTGGTCGCGCAGTTCCCCGCGCCCCTAGGGGGCTGCGCCCCCTGAACGGCGAGTGAAGTACACCCTCACCAGGTTGACGTGACGGCTGTCGAAGTGCGGAGATGCTCTTCGGACACGGCGCTCGGCTGTGCCCGACCGACGCACGACCGTGAGGCGAGGGCAGGACACCGATGGCTTTGCAGATCAGCGCCACGAACCCGGAGCATCCCGCGCTGCTGCTGGACCTGCCGTGGCACCTGCCTCTGGAGGAGTGGCCCGAGGACCAGCTCGTGCCGCTGCCGCGCGGCATCTCGCGGCACGTGGTGCGCTATGCCCGCGCCGGCTCGGAGGTCGTCGCCGTGAAGGAGCTCGCCGAACGGCCCGCTGTGCGGGAGTTCGAACTGCTGCGGGACCTGGACCGGCTGGGCATCCCCACGGTGGACGCGCTGGCCGTGGTCACCGGCCGGACCGACGCCGACGGCGACTACCTGGAGCCCGTGCTGATCACGCGTCACCTGCGCGGCTCGATGCCGTACCGGTCGCTGTTCGAGACGACGATGCGGCCCGCCACCATGCATCGCCTCATGGACGCGCTGGCCGTGCTGCTGGTGCGGCTGCACCTGGCCGGGTTCGCCTGGGGCGACTGCTCCCTGTCCAACACCCTGTTCCGGCGGGACGCCGGTGCCTACGCCGCGTACCTGGTCGACGCGGAGACCGGCGAGCTGCACCCGCGGCTCAGCGACGGGCAGCGCGACTACGACCTCGACCTGGCGCGGGTGAACATCAGCGGGGAGCTGCTCGACCTGGAGGCGTCCGGCGCGCTGCACCCGTCCGTGGACCCCATCGAGTTCGGCACGGAGATCTGCGCGCGCTACCACAGCCTGTGGGGGGAGCTGACCCGCACGTCGGTGTACCCGGCGGGCAAGCACCACTACATCGAGCGGCGCATCCGTCGCCTCAACGAGCTCGGCTTCGACGTGGCCGAGATGCAGATCACCCACTCGAACAACGGCGACAGCGTCACCTTCGTGCCGAAGGTCGTCGACGCCGGTCACCACCCTCGGCAGCTGCTGCGGCTGACGGGCCTCGACGCCGAGGAGAACCAGGCGCGCAGGCTCCTGACCGATCTGGAGAGCTGGATGGCCACCCAGGACGACTACGCGCCCGGCGATCCTCTCGCCGCCCGCCCGGAGGTGCTGGCCCACCGCTGGGTCCGCGACGTGTTCCGGCCGACCGTGCGGGCGATCCCGCTGGAGCTGCGGGGGTCCATGGACCCGGCCGAGCTGTACCACGAGCTGCTCGAACACCGCTGGTACCTGTCGGAGCGGGCCCAGCACGACATCGGTCTCGACACGGCCGTGAAGGAGTACGTCGAGAACGTCCTCCCCAAGGTCCGTGCGTCGCTCCCCGATTCCGCCGTGGCCGAGGCGGTTCAGGACGGCGGTACGACGGCCACCGGGCAGGGCGCGTGATGCACCAGGGCGTGGGCGACCGAGCCGATGCGTGACCCGACCGCGCGGCGGTGGGCACGGCGCCCGGCCACCATCAGCTGGGCCTGCCCGGCCATCGAGAGCAGCACCTGGGCCGCGCTGCCGATCTCCACGTGCTCGGTCACGGGTACGTCGGGGTACCGTTCGCGCCAGGGCTTCAGCGCCTCGCCGAGGGCCTTCTTCTCGTACGGCTCCAGGCCCCCGGCCTCGTCCGCGAGTTTCATGGAGCCGGGGCTGTAGGCGAACACCGGGGGCAGGCTCCAGGCCCGTACGACGCGCAGTCCGGCGCCGCGTGCGGCGGCCGTCCCGAAGGCGAAGCCGAGGGCGGCGGAGCTGTCGTCGGGGCCGCCGTGCTGGCCGACGACTATCTCCCGGCCGGCCGCCTCGGCCTCGGGGTGGTCGTCGGAGCGGACGAGGACGACGGGCCGTTCGGTCTCGGCGAGGACCTGCTGGCCGACGGAGCCGAGCAGGAACCCGACGATCGCGCCGTGCCCGCGCGAGCCCAGCACCAGCGTCTCGGCCTCCGCCGCCGCGGGCACGAGGGACTCGACGGCCGTCCTCCCGTCCAGGATCTCGGCGGTCACGGTCAGGCCCGGGTGCCGTTCGACGACGGTCCGCTCGGTGTCCCGCACCAGGTCGCGCGCCCACTCTGCCTGGGTGTCCTGGTCCACGGTGACGGCGACGTCGGTCGGCTGCCACTGCCAGGCGTGCACGATCCGCAGGGGCAGGTCGCGGCGGACGGCCTCCCGGCCCGCCCAGGCCACGGCGGCCTTGCTCTCGGGCGTTCCGTCCACTCCCACGGTGATCGGGCGGGTCATACGGTTGCCTCTCCCTCGCTGGGTCGCTGTCGTGCGTCTTCGTACGGAGCGTTCCTTCCCCGGCGCCCGGAGTGCATCCCCCTTCCGAAGCGAAACGGGACGATCGACCATACGATGGCCGAGGGCGAGCGCCGATCGGCGTTCGGGGTGGGATGGGAGACGTATGGCGCAGTCCGCAGGCCCGGCACGGAACGTCATTCTGACCGTGGACGACGATCCGGGGGTCTCGCGCGCGGTGGCGCGGGATCTGCGCCGCAGGTACGGCGAGTCGTACCGGATCGTGCGGGCGGAGTCCGGCGAGAGTGCCCTGGAGGCGCTGCGGGAGCTGAAGCTGCGCGGTGACCAGGTGGCGGTGCTCCTGGCCGACTACCGGATGCCGCAGATGAACGGCATCGAGTTCCTGGAGCAGGCGCTCGACGTCTATCCCCGCGCCCGGCGGGTGCTTCTGACGGCGTACGCCGACACGAACGCGGCGATCGACGCGATCAACGTGATCGACCTCGACCACTACCTGCTGAAGCCGTGGGACCCACCGGAGGAGAAGCTCTACCCGGTCCTGGACGACCTGCTGGAGGCATGGCGTGCGGCGGACCGGACATGCGTGGGCGTGACGAAGGTGGTCGGGCACCGGTGGTCGGCGAGGTCGTCGGACGTACGGGAGTTCCTGGCCCGCAACCAGGTGCCGTACCGCTGGTTCTCGTCCGACGAGCCGGAGGGGCGCAGGCTGCTGGCGGCGGCCGAGGCCGACGGTGAGCGGCTGCCGCTCGTGGTCACCCCGGACGGTACGCCGCTGGTGGCGCCCGAGGACGCGGAGCTCGCGGACCGGGTCGGGCTCGCCACGACGCCGGCGGCCGAGTTCTACGACCTGGTCGTCATCGGTGGAGGACCGGCCGGACTCGGGGCCGCCGTGTACGGGGCCTCGGAGGGTCTGCGGACCGTCCTCGTGGAGCGGTCCGCGACGGGTGGTCAGGCGGGCCAGAGCTCACGGATCGAGAACTACCTCGGCTTCCCCGACGGTGTGTCCGGGGCCCAGCTCACGGGCCGGGCGCGGCGGCAGGCCACGAAGTTCGGTGCCGAGATCCTCACGGCGCGCGAGGTGACGGCTCTTGAGGTCAACGGTGCGTCGCGCACGATCCGGTTCTCCGACGGTTCCGCGATCGCCGCGCACAGCGTGATCCTGGCGACCGGCGTGTCGTACCGGCAGCTCGACGCGCCGGGCTGCGGGGACCTGACCGGGTGCGGGGTGTTCTACGGGTCGGCGCTGACGGAGGCGGCCGCCTGCCAGGGGCACGACGTGTACATCGTGGGCGGGGCGAACTCGGCGGGGCAGGCCGCGATGTATCTGGCGCGCCACGCGAAGTCGGTGACGCTGCTGGTGCGCGGCCCGTCGCTGGAGGCGTCGATGTCGCACTACCTGATCCAGCAGATCGAGGGGATGCCCAACATCACCGTGCGCACCGGCACGGTCGTGGAGGCCGCCCACGGCATGGACCACCTGGAGCAGCTCACCCTGCGCGAGCCGGCGAGCGGGCACACCGAACTCGTCGACGCCCAGTGGGTGTTCGTGTTCATCGGCGCCGCGCCGCTGACGGACTGGCTGGAGGGCACCCTGCTGCGGGACGACCACGGGTTCGTCCTGGCCGGGCCGGACCTGACCAGCGACGGCGGGCCGCCCCCGGGCTGGGAGCTGGACCGGCCGCCGTACCACCTGGAGACCAATGTGCCCGGTGTGTTCGTCGCCGGGGACGCTCGGGCGGAGTCCGCCAAGCGGGTCGCGTCGGCGGTCGGAGAGGGAGCGATGGCCGTGATGCTCGTCCACCGCTATCTGGAGCAGTCATGAGCGGGCAGCCGATGCCGTGCGACGTGGCGGAACTCAGCACGCTGTTCCTGTTCGAGAAGCTCGACGCCGAGCAGGTGGCGCGGCTGTGCCGTGAGGGACGGGTGGAGCGCTTCGAGCCGGGGCCCGTCTACACCGAGGGTGAGACCGCGACCTGCTTCTTCGTGCTGCTGGAGGGCACGGTCGTGCTGTCGCGGCGGGTCGGCGGCGACGACGTGGAGATCAGCCGGAGTTCGCAGCGCGGGGTGTACGCGGGTGCGTTCCAGGCGTATCTCGGGGACCGGGCGCGGGCGGCGGTCTACAACGGGTCGATGCGGGTGACGGAGCCGTCCCGGTTCTTCATCCTGCCGTCGGAGACCTTCGCGGCGGTCATGCGGGACTGGTTCCCGATGGCGGTACATCTGCTGGAGGGCCTGTTCTTCGGTCAGAAGAACACCCAGCAGGTCATCAACCAGCGCGAGCGGCTGCTGGCGCTGGGCTCGCTGTCGGCGGGTCTCACCCACGAGCTCAACAACCCCGCGGCGGCGGCCGTCCGGGCCACGTCGGCGCTGCGGGAGCGGGTCGCCGGGATGCGGCACAAACTCGGCATCATCGCGGCGGGTTCCTACCAGCGGGAGACCTTGCAGACGCTGGTCGAGATCCAGGAGCGTACGGCGGACCAGGTGGCCAAGGCGACGCCGCTCAGCCCGCTGGAGGCGTCCGACCGGGAGGACGCGCTGGAGGAGTGGCTCGACGACCACGGCATCGCGGGCGGCTGGCAGCTAGCGCCGACGTTCGTGCAGGCCGGCCTCGACACCGACTGGCTGGACCAGGTCGCGGCGGCCGTGACCGAGGAGACGCTCGAGGGCGCCGTGCGGTGGCTCAACTACACGGTGGAGACCGAGCTCCTGATGAACGAGATCGAGGACTCCACCACCCGTGTCTCCAGCCTCGTGGACGCGGCCAAGCAGTACTCGCAGCTCGACAGGGCGCCGTACCAGGTCGCGGACGTGCACGAACTCCTCGACAGCACGCTGCTGATGCTGACGGGGAAGATCGGTTCGCGGATCGAGGTGGTCAAGGACTACGACCGCTCGCTGCCGCGCGTCCCGGCCTATCCGGGCGAACTGAACCAGGTGTGGACGAACCTGATCGACAACGCGGTCGGGGCGATCAACGACGCCGGCGGGGAGGGCAGGCTGACCGTGCGGACGGCGCTCGACCGGGACCTGTTGCTGATCGAGTTCCGCGACACGGGCCCCGGGATACCGGCGGACATCCGCGGTCGCATCTTCGACCCGTTCTTCACGACCAAGCCGGTCGGTCAGGGCACGGGGCTCGGGCTGGACATCTCGTGGCGCATCGTCGTCAACAAGCACCACGGGAGCCTCGACGTGCAGTCCGTACCGGGCGACACGCGGTTCCAGGTGCGGCTTCCGCTGACGGCTGCGGAGTCCGACACGCCCGGGGCCCCCGAAGCACCCGAGCCGTCCACGGCCACCGAGGAGGCATCATGACCCTGCCCGCCGGAATCGACCCGAGCGTCCCGCCGAGCGGGACGGGCTGTGCGGAGTGCGAGGCCGCAGGCGGATGGTGGTTCCATCTGCGGCGCTGTGCCCAGTGCGGGCACGTCGGCTGCTGCGACAGCTCGCCCGCTCAGCACGCGAGCGCCCATGCCCGCGACGCCGCCCATCCGTTCATCCGCAGCTACGAGCCGGGCGAGGCCTGGTTCTGGAACTACGAGACCGAGGAGATGTACGAGTCCGGCCCGGACCTCGCTCCCCCGCTGGCCCACCCCGCCGACCAGCCGGTACCGGGACCGCAGGGGCGCGTGCCCTCGAACTGGCCGGAGACGCTGCGGCGCTGACAGGAGCCCGAGGGCCACTGGGGGTTCACCCCGCCCGCCGTTCCCAGGCATCGTGGACATGGCGTCCCAGCAGGGAGCCGCCGAACACCACGAACCCGACGCCGATGAGCCAGGACTGCACGATCAGAACGGTGCCGACGGCGCCGTAGGTGACCGCGTTGTCCACGATCAGCGGTGAGAACACCAGGAACGAGAACCAGCGCAGGCCCACCAGGCCCGCCACGGTGGCCAGGGCGCCCGGCAGCAGCGCCCACCACCCCACCCGCTCGCCGAGCAGGAAGTGCTGCCCCCACCAGAAGAACAGCAGGCCGAGGACGATGGTGAGTGTGATGCGGAGAGCCGACTTCCCCAGTCCCTCCCGCAGCACCGCGCCGCTCTGTGCCTCGGCGAACAGGTATCCCGTCAGCCCGGCGAGCCACACCACCTGGCGCCACACGGCGTGCCATGGTCCCGCGGGCACTTCCCAGATCCGCTCGTAGCCGTTCTGCACGCTGCTGGCGAAGGCCACGCCGAACAGGGCCAGGACGAGCACGCTGAACACGCTGGTGGTGCTCAGGACCCTCCGCGGGGCGGAGAACAGGTCGTGCACGGCCTCCGCCGGGCGCCCCGACAGGCTCATGCCGTCGATCACCCACAGGGCGAATCCCCGTTCCTGGAAGGGTGCGGCCGCCGCGACGACGATCAGCAGCGGAGCCAGGGTGACCAGGCCGAGCGCCGCGAAGCCCATGGCCCGGTGCAGGAGTTCCAGGTCTCCGCCGTGCTGCCAGAGCCGTCCGGCGGCCGAGTCGTGCCAGCGGGCCCGCAGGCTTCGATGAGCCACCACATACGCACGGTAAGCAGGCCCGGCGCCCGTCCCGGGCATGCCCGCACACCCGTGCCGACAGGCCACCCGACCGGAGTACCCGAGCACCGGAATACCGGACCACCGGAGCGATGGAGTACCGGAGCGATGGAGTGCGGCGGTGACCCCCGCGGCCTTCAGCGAACGGCCCCGTCAGCCTGGTCGCGGATCTCCTCGGCCATGCGGGCGGCGAGCGCGCGGGCCTGGGGCATGAGGGCGTGCCAGTCGTCCTGCTGTTCGCCTCGGTAGGCCGCCCGGGCGAGGGCCAGAGCCGGGCGGTGGCCGGGTGGGAGGAGGTCGAGCGCCCAGGCGGCCGCCGCGTCCTTGGACCTGATGGTGCCGGTCACGAGGGTCGTCCACACCCGGGCGAGCGTCAGGAGGACGTTGCGGGTGTCGGACTCCAGGTCGGCGAGGAGGTCCGGGACGCCCGCGACGATCGCACGGCGCAGGTCCTCGTGCGGGACGGGCGCGAGGACCTCGGCCGGTGGCGGGCCGAGCAGCGCCCTGTCACCGTGCAGCGCCATCGTGATGAGCGGCGCCAGGTCGGGGGTGACGGCGGGCCCGGGCACCACACCCCGTTCGAAGTCGTCGCGCAGCCATTCGCCGTAGAGGAACTCACAGCGCGGTGGGTAGCACCACGGACGGACGTCGTCCTGGGCGACGACGGTCACCTCCACGGGACGCGCCGGGCCGGCCGCCGCCCGCTCGCCGGAGAGACGCATGAGCCCCTCGACCAGGGCCCGCCGCTCGTCCTCGGTCGTCCGGCGGCGCGCCACGACCAGCACGTCCAGGTCGCTGCTCGGGCGCAGGCCGTCGAGCACGGCGGAACCGTGGAGGTAGGCGCCGGTGAGATCGCCGCCGAGTACCCGGCGGACCAGGTGCAGGACGTCGTCGAGCTGCGTCATGGTGGTCGTGGCCTACGGGATCAGGCCACCGACGTCCCGTACATCTCGCCGAGCGGGTCGGCGATCAGTTCGACGCGCGCGCCGTCGGGGTCGCGGAAGTAGATCGACGTGCCGCTCTCCTCCTGGTGGTCCACGCCCGCGGCGACGATCTTGTCGCGCAGGCGGCGCCAGTTGGTGGGTTCGACGGAGATGGCGACGTGGTGGAGTCCGCCGAGGACCTCCGCGTACGGGCCGAGGTCGAGGCCCGGGAAGTCGAAGAAGGCGAGCAGGTTGCCGTTGCCGAGGTCGAAGAAGAAGTGCGTGGAGCCCTTGTAGTCGCGGTTCTCGATCATCTCCGTGAGGGGGAACTCCAGCAGGTCCTGGTAGAACCGCACCGTCCGTTCCACGTCCGCGGAGAGCAGCGCGACGTGGTGCACACCGCGCGCGCTGCTCGCCGGCCGGTCAGCCGTCAGGTACCGGTCCCGGATGCGGGCGCGTTCCGTCTCGATCGCCGCGAGGTCCGCAGGGTCCACGTGAGACTCCTCAACACAGGCAGTTTGGGTTTCAATCAGTTGACGTTCGTTCACTTTAGGGCCGCGTGGCGCGTGGTCAACCAGGCGCGCGGAGGCACGTCGGGCGGCTCCGGGGGCGCATTCCGGATGGTTTCGGGCAACGGCCCTGATCGTCAGGGCACTTGAGGTCGCGGGCGGATGAGCACCCGCATAATGGTCGCGTGACCACCCCCTCCTCCGTGCCGGTGCGGCACGTTCCCGTGGTGATCGTCGGCGCCGGGCCCGCCGGGCTGACCGTCGCCAACCTCCTGAGGGCCGCCTCCGTCGACTGCGTCGTCCTGGAGACCGAGAGCCGGGAGTTCATCGAGCAGCGGCCTCGCGCGGGCTTCCTCGAGGAATGGGCGGTGCGGGCCCTGGAGCGGCACGGGCTGGCCGACCGGATCGTGCAAGGCGCGCCCACCCACACGGAGTTCGAGTTCCGCTTCGAGGGCGAGCGGCAGCGCTTCCCGTACACGGAGATCACGGGCCACCACCACTACGTCTACCCGCAGCCGCTGCTGGTGACCGACCTGGTGCGCGAGTACGCCGACGTGCGGGGTGGCGACATCCGGTTCGGCGTGCGCGACGTCGAGCTCCACGACATCGACAGCGATCAGCCCTCCGTGTCGTACTCCGCCCCGGAGAGCGGTGAACGGCGGCTGCTGCGCTGCGAGTTCGTCGCGGGCTGTGACGGGGCGCGTGGGGTGACGCGCACGGCGATGCCGGACGCGTCCACGACGGTTGCCCGGCACGATCACGGCGTGGGCTGGCTGGCGCTGCTCGCCGAGGCGCCGCCGTCCTCCGACTGTGTGATCCTCGGTGTGCACCCCCGGGGCTTCGCGGGCCACATGGCGCGCAGCCCCGAAGTCACCCGCTACTACCTTCAGTGCCCGCCCGGCGACGTCCCGGAGAACTGGCCGGACGACAGGGTGTGGTCGGAGCTCCACACCCGACTGGCGGTTGAGGGGGCGCCGCCCCTCGCCGAGGGCCGGCTCGTCGAGAAGCGCGTCCTCGACATGCACGACTACGTCACCGAACCGATGACGTACGGACGGCTGTACCTCGCGGGCGACGCGGCCCACCTCGTGGCCCCGATCGCGGCGAAGGGCATGAACCTCGCGCTGCACGACGCACTGCTCCTCGCCGACGCCCTCGCCGCTTACTGCGCCAAGGGCGACGACAGCGGGCTGCGCCGCTACTCGGCGGCGGCCCTGCGCCGGGTCTGGCAGTACCAGGAGTTCTCACAGTGGCTGTCCGAGCTGTACCACGGGCCGTCGTCCGGCGACCCCTTCCGCGCGGGCGCGGCGTCCGCGCGCATGCGCCGGATCCTCGGCTCCCCCGCCGCCGCGACCACCTTCGCCGAGCTGTTCCTGGGCAAGGGGACCGACCACTAGGGGGTGTGCAGGACGGCGAAGAGTCCCCGGGAGCGAGTGCCGTCCGGCAGCTGCCAGGCGCCGGCGACATGGCCGACGGCTCCTTCGGGAAGCAGTGGTGAGGCGTCCGGGGCGGGCCGCAGGGCCCGGTGCAGGCGGAGGGTCGTGCCCTGCGGTGCGGGCAGTTCG
The DNA here is from genome assembly GCF_009377185.1 of Streptomyces spongiae. Taxonomy (GTDB): domain Bacteria; phylum Actinomycetota; class Actinomycetes; order Streptomycetales; family Streptomycetaceae; genus Streptomyces; species Streptomyces spongiae. The sequence goes on along the minus strand of NZ_VJZC01000162.1, from coordinate 4,771 downwards.
GTGCCGTCCTGGTCATCGGTGGCGGGGGTCGCGAGATCCGGTGCGGTGAGGCCCTCACCGGCGTAGGAACGGGTGACCTCCCGGTCGGGGGTGTCGGTGATGCTCTGCGCCTGCGCCTCGGCCCGTCCCTCGATCAGGGCCCACAACTGGGCGAGCAGCACCGGGTCGTGGCAGCCGTCGTAGGCCCAGCGCTGCCCGAGCACCCCGTGCTCCATGGTCCCGACGAGGGCGTGGTCCGCTCCGTCGAGCGGGGCGCCGCGATAGGTCAGCGGCACCAGGTAGTGGGCCGGCTCAGGGCCGGAGATGTCGGTGACCACCATGAACTCGATCCCGACCTCTCCCTCCGGGTCGTCCAGCCGGAAACCTCCGACCCTGGCCGGCTCCGGTTCGCCGGCGCCGCCGTACCACGGGCGCGAGGGCAGCCAGGAGGTGAGCAGTTCCAGCTTGGTCGGCTTGAGGGTGGTGCGATGAATGATGGCCATGTCCGAAGATTCTCACGGAACTTGACGCCCTGATAAGCTGTTTGATCATGACGTACTTCTTCCCCCTCCGCTAGCCGCTCCGTCGGCACGACGCGGGTCCACCCGGCGCCGACGACGCGGGACGGTCGTCCACCGTCCCGGGCTGCGACGTGGGAGAAAACGCCATCATGCGCATGCGGCGCGTGTTCTTTCGGCACCCCCGTCCCGGCACGCCGGCCGTCTCATGACGGCGGCGCGCCTGGTGGCGCGGTGCGTACGCGGGCTGGAGCCCGCACTGGGTACGGAGATTCTGCGGACAGGTTCCGCGACCGTCGACTGGATCGGCCACCGTGAGGTCGGCTTCCGGGCGAGGGCAGGTGACTACGACGTACGGCTGCGGACCGCTGACGACGTCTTCCTGCTGGCCCGGCGCCAAGGCGATGTCGGTCCGCACAAGAGCGACCTGGCCGCCCTGGCCGAGATGGCCCGTACGGTCGATCTGGCGGGTCTGGCCCGGGAACGCCGGGCACGCGGTGGCCCGGCCGGGTTCGGCGGCATCGAGATCTCGGCGTCCTTCCTGGGGCGCAGGACGTACAACCGTTACGACATCGAGGACGCCGTCGGCCGGGTGCTGGCCGAGCGCGCCGGGGTGCCGTACCACGCGCGTCGGCACGGCGAGCCCCCGCCGTCCGGCCACAGCGGGTGGCGGCTGACGCTGGACGGCACCCACGCCACCCTGCTGCTCCGCCTGGGGCGGCGCCCGGCACACCGACGCGCCTACAAGAACGTGACGATTCCGGGAACGCTGCACCCCCCGGTCGCCGCCGCCATGGCCCAGGCCGCCGAACTGCTTCCGGGCCAGCGGGTGCTGGACCCGTGCTCTGGGGCGGGGACGCTGCTCATCGAGGCGCACCACACGGTGCCGGGCACCACGCTGCTCGGGTTCGACCTCGATCCGGCCGCGCGCCGGGCGGCACGGCAGAACGCCGGGCAGCTTCCGGTCACCGTCAGGCAGGGTGACGCCGGTGCGCTTCCCCTGCCCGACGGCAGCATCGACCGCGTCCTGTGCAACCCGCCCTGGGGGGACCAGGTCGACGCGGGCGGACGCCTGTCCGGGCACCCGGAGCGGTGGTGGCACGAACTCGCCCGTGTCCTCACCGACGAGGGACGGGCGATCGTGCTGCTGCCCGAGGCACGCGGCCTGGGCCACGCCCTGGCACTCGGCCTGGCACCCGTCCATGTGCAGCAACTGAGCCTGTTCGGCAGCCGTCCGCTGCTGGTCCGGCTCGAACGCCAACGCGCCCGGAGACGCTCCCGGGGCCCGCGGGAAGCGGAGGTCGGCTGAGAACCCCTCAGAGACCGTCAGAACCCCTCACAGCCCATGACCGTCACAGCAGCCGTCGCGCCGCATCCGCCGCCCCACCCCGAGCCAGTCGTCCTCGGCGGCCGTGGTCCGCCGGGCCGACGGTTCGAAGGCGGCGACCAACTCCTCGGTGGCGTACGGGACTCCGCCCCTGAGGACGGACACCGTCCGTACGAGGGTGGCGAAGTCCGTGAAAGGGTCGCCGTCGACGACGGTCAGGTCGGCGAGCCTGCCCTCTTCGACGGTGCCCAGGTCGCGGTCGACGCCGAAGAGTCGGGCGGGCAGGACGGTCGCGGTACGCAGCGCCTGCGCCGGGGACATACCGCCCCGGTGCAGGGCGCGCAGGCTCAGGTGGAGGGCGAGGCCGACGGGGACGATCGGCTGGTCCGTGCCGAGGGCGACGAGGCCGCCGGCCGCCAGGATCCGCCGGTAGATGTCGGTTTCCGTGCGCAGCGCGGCGAGTTGGGCGGCGGTGGGTGGGGCGCCGGCCGCCTGCTGGACGGCGGCGGCGTCCCAGGGCGGCATCACGACGGTGACGCGGGGGTCGTCGGCGAGGGCGGGGTCCGCGCCGAGCAGGGGTGCGGAGGTGAAGGGCGTGGCGATCAGGGAGAACCCCATCCCGCGTGCGCCGTACACCTCGACGACGTCCTGGTAGGCGCGTCCCGTGGCGGTGATGGCGTGGCCGAACTCGGCGCGCTGGGTGGCCTGCAGATGGGTCGTCAGGTCCTGGCCGATCTGGACGCCCGGTGAGAGCAGGTGGCTTCCGGTCCGCACGCCGAGGCGCTCGTGTGCGAACCGGGCGGCCTCCTCCATGACCCAAGTCGGGGCCCGTACGTAGGTCTTGACGAAGTCCCAGTCCAGCGCGGCGGCCCGCTCCAGGGAGCGGCGCAGGCCCTCCCGGGTCCGGTGGGCGCGGCCCATGCTGTACGCGACGCGCGCCCCGTCGAGGAGTTCGCCGGTGGTCAGCAGCCGTGGTCCGGCGAGCTGCCCGGCGGCGACCGCCTCGCGGATGCGGGCCTGTTCGTGGGCGAAGCCGCCGAGGGAGACGGCGGTGGTGATGCCGTAGGTGAGCTGGCCTGTGGTCTGGCGTCCGCCGTAGGTGGTCTGCCAGGGGTGGATGTGCGTGTCCCACAGTCCGGGGACGACGGTCCGGGTAGAGGCGTCGATCCGTCGGAGGGCGGCTCGCCGCCCGCCGCGGTGGGGCTCCACCGCCGCGATGCGTCCACCGCGTACGACGATGTCGACGTCGTCCCGGACATCCTCGCCCGTGCCGTCCCACAGACGCCCGGCGTGCACCACCACGTCGGCGGGCGTGGGCCGGGAGCCGTCGAGCGGCACTCGGACGGTCCGGGCGGGGCCGCCGTCGGCGTCGACGAGCCGCAGCCGGGTTCCGGAGAGGTACAGCAGGGTGCGCGAGTCGCCGGACCACGAGGGGTGGTCGGCCGGTTCGGTGGTGAGGGTGCGCAGGTCGCCTCGTGGGGCGCCGTCGGGTTCGACGGGCAGCAGGCACAGGGCGGACTCGACGATCACGGCCATCCATCGGCCGTCGGGTGACCAGACGGGTCCGGAGTCGTAACGGTCGGAGATCGACGTGTGGGGCGCGACGGTGTGGAGGCGGTCGGTGCCGGTCGTCGTGTCGACGATCCGGATGACGTTGTAGCCCTCGCGGAAGCGGGCACTCAGGCGGTTGCGGTCGCACAGGGCGAGGTGGCGGCCGTCGGGTGACCAGGTGGGGCGGCCCGGCAGTCCGCCACCGCCGAGGGGTGCGGCCAGGACGCGTTCCTCGCCGGACGCCAGGTCACGGACGACGAGCCGCCCGGTCAGGTCGAGGCTGGCGAGCCGCTGCCCGTCGGGCGACAGCACCGGGAAGACCCGGCCGCCGGTCGCGAGAGGGGTCTCGTCCCCGGTGGCCAGATCATGCCGGTACACGCCGAGGAGCCCGTCACGGTCGTCGGCGTAGACGAGGGACCGCCCGTCGGGCGCCCAGGACGGGGCCAGCAGATACCGCGTGGGCGCCGAACGCCTCAGCCGCCGGGGTGGACGGCCGCCCGTACTGCCCGCGATCCACAGCGAGTTGAGGGCCGCGAACGCGATCTGCCGGCCGTCGGGCGACAGCGCGGGCAGATGGACACCCCGTACCGGACGCGCGCGGCTCTCCCCCAGGTCGTACTCCTTGGTCCGGTACCGCGGCCGCTCCACGGGGAGCACGCCCTCGAAGGGCACGGTCTCCGGCTCCTGGGGTCTGTCGGGTCGTACGAGGGTGAAGGCGCCGTCGACCGTGAGGAGCAGCTCGCCCTCCGGTGTCCAGCGCGGGGGCACCGGGGCGATGTCCCCACCGACCGGGACGGGACGACCGTCGACGACGAGGGTGCAGGAGCCGTCCGGGGAGGCCGTGGTGCGCAGGTGGGCGAGGCGGCCGTCGGGGGCGAGGGCGGGAGTCATGACCTGGGCGGCCTCGGTCTCGGTGTGCCGGACGGTGACCGGGCCGGCGCCGTCGGCGGGGACGGCGGCGATCGTGCGGGCCTCCAGGCTCAGGCCCTGGGTGGTGGTGACCGTCTTCGCGCGGACGAACAGGATGCGGGTGCCGTCGGGTGACCACGTGGGGTCGAAGTCCTCCCACGGGCCGTCCTGTAAGGGCCCGTCCTGGTCGGGCAGGCCCGTGACGCGGGTGATCCGGCCGGCGCGCAGGTCCAGGATGTGGATGCGGTACGGGCCGCCGTCCACGGGGTCTCCGCCGCGCTCGGAGGCGAAGGCGAGCCGGGTGCCGTCGGGTGACCAGGCCGGGCCGCGGTCGTCCCAGGGGCCGTCGGTGCGTTGCCGCAGGCCGGAGCCGTCGGGGCGCACGGTCCAGAGGTGGAATCCGCCGCCGCGGTAGGCGCAGAAGGCGATGAGTCCGCCGTCCGGGGCGTGCGTGGGGCGGTTGGGTTCGAGGTCCGCGGGGGTGAGG
>NZ_VJZC01000161.1 GCF_009377185.1 Streptomyces spongiae | reverse complement strand
CGGCAGGAGTGGGGGAGGGAGGAGAGGGCGCAGTGGGCCGTCGTCGACGCGGACACCGATCGACTGATGGGCCGGGTTGCCCTACGGAGCATCCTGCTGGACGAGGGCACGGCAGAGGTCGCGTACTGGACGGTTGTGGCCGCCCGTGGGCGGGGCGTCGCCGCACGCGCGACGACGGCCCTCAGCCGCTGGGCGCTCGACGAGATCGGCTTCCACCGCCTCGAACTCATGCACGCCGTCCGAAACGTGGCGTCATGCCGCGTCGCGACCAAGGCCGGTTTCGCCGTGGAGGGCACCAAACGCAGCGCTCTCCTCCACCAGGACGGTTGGCACGACATGCATCTGCACGCGCGCGTGCAGGGCGATTGACGCTACGCGACCGCACCGGGCACCCGAGACGCCTCGAGTGGTGCCGGGGGTGGACGACTCCGCTCTCTACGGCCACACTCACGGCAGACCGATACCGACCGCCCCCCCCACAGCGCAGTGGCTCGCCCGCTCAGACAGACGTCGTCAGGCGCAGGCTGCCCAGGGCCTCTCCGGCGCCCGGGTAGCGCGTGGAGGCCAGACTTCGGTAGGAGCGAAGTGCCCCGTCCAGGAGGGTGCACATCAAGGACCCGAACGCATCGTGGCGGGTGTGGCCGACGAGGTCGACGAGGTGGTTGTAGCGGGTGATGACGGCATCGATTGCCGCTTGTCGGTCACCTGAGCGCCGGGCCATGAGGAGCACGCTGTTGGACACCAGGAACGCCCCGGCCGCTCCCGTGCGGGACTCCTTGTAGGCCGAGGCCAGGTCGTTGCCGAGATAGGTGCCCTCGACCACGTGCTCAGCCAGTGTCTCCTGTGTCGACCCGGCCACGGGCTCGGGAAAGTTCCATGCAGCTATCCAGTACATGTTGTACGGGTGCGCGCCTATCGTATTTCTGCGCAGCGCTCGGAACTCCTGCCAGGCCATGGTGCCGGGGTCCTGATGCGATTCGCTGGCGACGGCCGCGCAGAAGTCCGCGAGCCGGGTCTTGACCGGCCTGGGATCGAGGTTCTGGGAGCAGAGCTCGTCCACCAGCGAGTGGTAGGCAGCGCCTAGTTCGCCGTCGGCTACTGGCCTTGGCATCCGCAGTTCCCGTGCCATGGCTGTGAGTTCCTCATTCGGGTCGTCGTCCGCGGTGATGATGAACGCGGCGATCTTCCCCGCGGTCAGCGTCTGCGTCTCCGTCGCTCCATCGGGTGCGCTGAGCACGGCGAACGTGGCGGAGTGGAAGGCCTTCTGAGCATGCCAGGATGCCCCGCGCCGGCATGAACACAACGTGAGGGACCAGTTGAGGAGGGCCGCCGCCGCGCACCGGTGACGCTCGTCGATCATGTAGGCGTTGTAAGGCTCCAGGAGGGCGTGCACGGCAGGCGTCATCAAGCGGCTCCTTCGTGAGGCTCAAGAGCGCGCAGTGCGAAGCTCGTGGTGAGGTGGGTGGAGCCGAAGTAGACGGGGAAACGCCCCATCCGGAAGAAGGCGCAGGCAGGCCAGGAGCCGTCAGGGCGCTGCGCGGCGGCGAGCCGGCGACGGCGGTCCTGCTGCCCGTCGGTGATCCCCGCGTTGTCCGCGGCTATCACCAACAGCGCGAGGTCAAGGCAGTTCATCCTCAAGGGTGGAGCGTGGGCCAGGTATGAGATCAACTTGCGACGTAAGGGAGCGGCCAGGCGTGTCGCGAAGGCGGGGGATCCGTCGCGGACGAGCCTGGAGACGGAGTGGAGGAACACCGCGGGCGAAGGGTAGTAGCGGGTACCGCGGAGATAGCGCCCGGACGTGAGGTGGCCGCCGATGTAGGACAAGGTCGAGCTCATCACGTGTCGCGCCAAGGGAACGGGGCTCGCCGGGAGGGCCAGACCCAGTGTGTGAAGGGCGTTGGCGGCGGCAACCGCGTCGTGCTTGCGGCCCCGCGGCGTTGCCCGTACCTCGGCCCCGTCCTCCCAGTAGACCATCACGACGCCGGGCCGGAGCCCGTCCTCCTCCACAGAGGGTGCCGCCGCGGTCAGCAGTTCATGGCCCACTGATACCAATTGGCTGTCCGTGAGGACCCCATGGCGATAGAGGCCACAGGCCGCGATGGCGGTGCAGTCGGTATCGGCGGCGAAGGAAGACGCCCCGGGAAAAAAGCGATAGCGGTACCGCCACCTGCACCGTTCGACCTGACGGGCCAACACCGACAACAGATCCTGCGCCCCCGGTACCCTGGGCGCCAGGAGCTCCAGCGCCCACATGGCGGAGAAACCCTCCTGCGCCAGATCGAGCCTGATATCGACACCATCCACTCGGCGCAGCTGCTCACCCACCTCCTCCGCGGAGACCAGGCCACGGCAGCCTCGGTCGAGGGCCAACTGCGCCGAGGGCAGCCCATGCCCTCCCACTTCCCGCCGCAGATAGTCCAACGCCCGCTCCGCAGCCCCATGCGAGACATCTTGTGGAGTACCGAGCTCAACCACGACCGCAAACCCCCGCTCCGTAACCGGCCCAACAGATAAGCGGATCGCAGAGCCCGACCCACCCTCCTGAGTAGACGGTCAGGCCCTCATAGCTTCCTTGCACAGCCATTCCCTGCTGTTGGCCCGCCACGGTCAACTCACGGGAGGGGGCGCACGAAAGCACAGGCCACCGGTGTGAGGGCGACCGATGGCCGCGCCTCCTTCTTGAAGCGGTGTCGATCCACAGGCTCCTGCGCGTTCCTGCTGGCCAGCGGGGACATCACTGGCTCTGCACTCGGCCCGGCCGCGCTTGGGACGCTTGCCCGAGTGGTGGTAGATGGCGGGGCGGGCGACGTCAAACTCTTCGGCATTCTGCTGGAGGTGTAGGCGCGGTGCAAGGCTGTCGCGAAGATCACCGAGGATCGGGAGGAGCTGCCGGCGTTCTACGACCTCCCAGCCGAGACTCATTCCACCTGCGGACCACGAACCGGAGTCGAGTCGACGTTCAGTACTGCCTGATGGTGCGTCACGCGATCCAGAACTCTTGGCAGTTGCTTCTTGGCAATTACTGGTCGGGCTGCCTGCCTGGTCGGCATCTCGGGATAAATATGGGCATTCCTGTGTGAGCTCACGTGCATTGGCGGGTTCGCGGAGTCGGCAAGAGGGCAGTGGACGCGCATGGGGGCATGCGACGTGCCGCACATGCTCCAGCCGTCAGTACCGGACGGGGATGTCTCGTCAGCGTGGGGGTAGAGCCTCTACGCGCCCCGTGCTGGTTCCGGGCAGCGCAGCCAGGCCATGTCCTGCGGAGGGGGCATCGATGTCCACCGCAATTTGTCCGGCCGCCGCTGGATCCCGGACTGGATCCGCTGGCCAAGGGTCCCGCACCGGTGTGGGGTCGGCTCGACGCTCGGGTACGGCCCGCGACAGCGGCGGTGGAGCTGGTGCACGCCTTCTCCCTGCTGCACGACGACGTCATCGACCATGACGAACTGTGCCGGCGTCGCCCCACCGTGTGAACGGAGTTCGGGATCAGCGCCGCCGTGCTGGCCGGGAGCCCGCCGGGTCCCGGTCGACCGCCGCCCCCAACGTGGGCCCCCAGGGCGCAACCGCGGGCGAGGCGATCACGGACCACCTGCTCGGGATCCTCGGGGACCCGAAGGTGATGGGCAAACCGGTCGGGGCGGACCTGGCCGTCTGCAAGAAGACCCTGCCCGTGCTGTCCGCGATGGCCTCGATCACCCTTGACGGGGATGTCCTGATCGATCTGTATTCCAGCGGCGACCTGATGACCGCGAACCAGGTGCGGCAGACCGGGCGGTGTTCCGCAGGCGCGGCAACTGGCCGAGAGGTAACTGGCGTTGGCTTTCACGGCGCCGGCCGAGGTGTGGGCGTCCCTGGTCGTCCAGATGTGCGCATTCCTTGCCCTCGCCGGGGCGGCAATTCATACCATTGGTTGAAGCGGAATTTCACCAAGGTACGGGTCTTCATGTTGATGTCCGTAAGTCTCACTCCGCACTTGAAAGGCACGAATCAATGGCATCCGCTCCTTTCTCGTCGCAACCGACATACTCATCCAGGCGTGCACCTCATTCGCTGCCCGTCCTTGGCCACGCTCTGCCCCTGCTGCGTGATCCGCTCGGATTCCTGCGCTCGCTGCCGACTCACGGTGATCTCGTACGGATCCGGGTGGGCCCCTTCCGAGGCGTTGTGGTGTGCGATTCAGAACTGACCCGTCAGCTCCTCCTGAACGACCAGACCTTTGACAAGGGTGGCCCCATGTTCGAGCGGCTTCGGGAATTCCTCGGGGACGGCTTGGGTACCTGCTCCCACAGTCAGCACCGTCGCCGGCGGCGCCTTATTCAGCCTGCCTTCCAACCGGCCCGACTGTCCGGCTACGCGGAGATGATGGCCGCGCAAATCGACGCAGCCACCCGCAGTTGGCGCGAGGGGCAGCGGCTCGACGTGCTGGCCGAAATGCTGGGACTCACCGCCAGAATCACAGTGGAAGCAATGTTCTCGCGGGCTTTGTCAACGCAGGAGCTGACCAATTCCGTCGCCGACCTCATCGCCGTGTCCAAGGGCATCTCCCGCCGAGCGATCACACCGCCCTTGGCGGACCGGCTACCCACCCCGGGCAACCGGCGCTACCGCCACGCCGACACCCGGCTCCGACAGACGGTCGACCGCATCATCGACGAACGCCGAAGCGGGAACGTTGATCGCAACGACCTGTTGTCCACACTGCTAGATGCCCATGCTTCCGACGCGGCCGCACATGGGGGCCTGACCAATGCCGAGATCAGGGAGCAGGTCATCTCGTTCTTCTTTGCCGGAGCAGAGACCACTGCCAACCTCCTGGCTTGGACACTGCATCTGATCGCCCTGCATCCCGACATCGAAGCCAGGATCCACGCGGAGGTCGACGCCGTTCTCGGCGACACCCCTGCCGGCCTCGACCACCTGGCGAATCTCCAGTTCACCAGCCGCGTCGTCACCGAGACCCTCCGACTCTATCCACCGGGCTGGATATTTACCCGGACCGTAACGCGGAGCACCGAGCTCGCAGGCTGCTCCCTCACCCCCGGCACCACGGTCATCTACAGCCCCTACCTGATCCATCGCAGGAGCGACCTCTTCGACAACCCGGAGCGCTTCGACCCTGACCGGTGGGACGCATCCCACCGCACACAACCCCCACGCGAGGCGTTTATCCCGTTCGGCGCGGGTGCCCGCAAATGCATCGGTGACCAGTTCGGGATCACCGAAGCCATCCTTGCCTTGGCCACCATCGTTGCCCGGTGGCGGCTGCAGCCCCTTCCTGGCCAAGGCGTACGCCCCGTCCCGAACGTCGTCCTGAGCCCTCACGGGCTGTTCATGCGCACCACTGCCCGCACCGAGCGGACCTGAGAGGGCGTTGGATGTGAGGGATCGCCCCGAGGGAGGGCAGGCCGAGGCGGGCTCCTGGCTGACTGTCCCGCACCAGCGGCGCGGCCACGTCCACTGTGCTCCGAATGTACGTCGGCTACGCAGCGGCCGAGCGCAGGCGATGTGCACACCACCACCGGTACAGCACCCCGCCCCCCACCGTGACCAGCAAGAACAACACCGTGAACCACTGGAAGTACCAGTGCCCGCCCGCCGGGTCGTACACCTCCGCGCGCGGCCAGGCCAGGTTGACGGTCATGAAGAGGCCGTAGACGAGGGCGAGGGCGTTGATCGGGATGCCCCAGCGGCCCAGGGCGAAGAGTGGGGCGCCCGTCTCGTCGGTGCCGTCGATGGTGAAGCGTCCGCGCAGGCGGGCCACCAGCAGTGGGCCGGTGACCATGGCGTACGCCAGGTACAGCATCACGATGCATGTGGTGCCGATGGCGAGGAATGCCTCCGGTGAGGCGAAGTTGAGGAGCAGGAGGGCCGCCGCGAGGACGCCGACGACGACGGCGGGGGCATGGGGCATGCCGGTGCGCGGGTTCACCCTGGCGAGTCGCCGGGCGAAGGGGAGCTGGCCGTCGCGGGCCATGGAGAAGAGCATGCGGCAGGCCGCCGTCTGGATGGCGAGGGTGGCCACGGTGATGGCCACCACCACGTCGGCGAGCAGGAGCCGGCCCACACCGTCGCCGAGGCTGCTGGTCAGCACGTAACTCAGGCCGTCGACGGCCAGCTTGCCGTCGGTGAGGCTGGGCGCGGCGAGCAGCCCGCCGAGCACGATCAGACCGCCCAGCAGCCCGGCCGCACCGAGCGCGGTGAGGATCGTGCGGGGTGCGGTGCGGCGTGGGTGGCTCGTCTCCTCGCTCATCTCGCCCGCGCTGTCGAAGCCGATCATCACGTACGCCGCCGTGAACGAGCCCACCAGCAGGGCGCCGAAGAGGCCGGTGCTGCCCTCCGCGGTGTGGAACGTGATGCCGGGGGAGCGCTCTGAGTGGGTCAGCAGCAGCGCGATGATCAGGACGGCGCCGATGATCTCGGCGGTCACGCCGACGCGGTTGATCAGCGAGAGCACGCGGTTGTCCAGGACGTTCACGAGGGTGGTGAGGGCCAGCAGGATCACGCCGAGCACGGCCGCGTTGGCCGCGCCGTCCGCCGACGTCGGGGCCGGGTCGGTGCCGATCAGCTGGAAGCCCGACCAGATCGCCGGCATCACCATCTGCAGCGCGAGGGCCGCCGCCGCGACCACCACGATCTGCCCGATCACCATGATCCAGCCGGCGAACCAGCCGAAGGTGAGGTTCGACAGGCGTGACGACCACTGGTAGATCGCGCCCGAGATCGGGTAACGGGCGGCGAGTTCCGCGAAGCACGCGGCCACCAGCAGCTGGCCGATCAGCACGGCCGGCCAGGTCCAGAAGAAGACGGGGCCGCCGAAGGCGTACCCGAAGGCGAAGAACTGGAAGACGGTCGTCAGGACCGAGATGAAGGAGAACCCGGCGGCGAACGAGGCGTACCTGCCCAGGCTGCGGTGCAGTTCCTGGCGGTAGCCGAACGCCATCAGGGAGCGCTCGTCGGACGATTCCGGGGGATCCGGGCGGACATCGGGGGGAGTGGTGCTCGTCATGGAGGCGACCTGCCTTCGCACAGCGCACGGGAGTTCCTGTCGGGCGACAGAAATTAGGGAGGTGCTGTTTCGCGGGCGTCACACAGCGATGTCTTGAGCGGGCCCAATTTCTCACGCCCTTGCGGATCCTGGCTGAACGCGATACATCGTGTCTATTGACTCCGGAACGCAGAACGCGATATGTTCGGTCGCGGATATTCGGTGGCGAGGTGCGGGAGGGGGATCCCTGTGGTGGCCAAGCGTCGTAGGTTGAGCAATCCGTTGGCCCTGGCCGTGATGGTGCTGCTCATGGAGAGGTCGATGCATCCGTACGAGATCGCACGGACCCTCCGCCGCCGCGGCAAGGACAGCAGTACGAAGATCAATTACGGCTCTCTGTACACCGTGGTGCAGAACCTGGAGAAACACGGCTTCGTCGAGGTCGCCGAGGTGCAGCGGCAGGGCAACCGCCCCGAGCGCACCCTCTACGGGATAACGGAGGCCGGCCGGGAGGAAGCCACGGAGTGGCTGTCGGACCTGCTGGCGGTCCCCGCGCGTGAGTACCCGATCTTCGAGACCGCGCTCTCCCTCGTGGGTGTCCTTCACCCCGACGAAGTGGCGCGTCTGCTCGAAGAGCGGCTCTCGCGGCTGGAAGTGCAGGTGGCGAGCGCGCGCGGTGCGCTGGAAAAGCTGTACGAGACGCTGCCGCGCCTCTTCCTCGTCGAGACCGAGTACCAGGCGCACATGGTCGAGGCGCAGGCGCAGTGGGTCCGCGGGCTCTTGCAGGAGCTCAAGGACGGTTCGCTGCCCGGCGTCCAGGCGTGGCGGACGTTCCACGAGACGGGGGAGATGCCCCCGGAGTTCCAGGACTTGGAGGACCGTCAGGTCGAGCAATAGCGGCAGAAACAGCTGAGCAGTAGCGGCAAGGAGCCGCGACAGCAGCGGCAAAGAAGTGGACCCCGGCGGGGCTGTTGCAGCAGCCCCACCAGGGTCTCGAACCCCGAGCTGACTCCGCCGTGGTGCGGGCCGGGCGATCGAGGTGCGGCACACCCAGGATACCCGGCGCTCTTCACACGGATCAGTTCGACGACCCGTCGTCCGGCACGGACGCGTTGTCATCCGCGTCCTTGGCTGTCACAGGAGAGCAGTCGTCATGAGTACCCGTGCGCCCGCAGTCGTGGCGCGTCAGCTGATCAAGACCTACCCCGGTGACGTCACCGCCCTGTGCGGCATGGACGTCACCGTCGAACCGGGCACCGTCTTCGGGCTCCTCGGGCCGAACGGAGCCGGGAAGTCCACCACCGTCAAGATCCTCACCACTCTGGCCCGCCCCGACTCGGGCACCGCCGCGGTCGCCGGGCACGACGTGCTGCGCCACCCGGACAGGGTGCGCCGCGCGATCGGCGTGGTCGCCCAGAGCTCGGGCGCCGACCCGGTGGCCACAGGCCGGGAGAACCTCCAACTCCAGGGCAGGCTCTACGGCTTGAAGGGCGCCGAACTGAACCGCCGTGTGGACGAGCTGCTGGCGCGCTTCACGCTCACCGACGCCGCACGACGGCCCGTCAAGACGTACTCGGGCGGCATGCGGCGCCGACTGGACGTGGCGCTCGGACTGGCCCACCGCCCCGAGGTGCTGTTCCTCGACGAGCCCACCACGGGCCTCGACCCGGAGGCCCGCACCGCGATGTGGGACGAGATCGCGCGCCTCGCCGGCGACGAGGGCCTCACGATCCTGCTCACCACGCACTACCTCGAGGAGGCCGACCGCCTCGCCGAGCGCATCGCCATCGTCGACCGTGGCCGGGTCGTGGTCGAGGGCACCCCCGACGAGCTGAAGGGCGAACTCCGCGGCGACGCCGTCCACGTGGAGCTCCGCGAACCGGTCGGCGAAGCCGGCCGTACGGTGCTCCAGGGGGCCCTGGCCGGACTCCCCGGCGTGCACGAGGTGGTCTTCGACACCGTGCGCTCCCGCGGGATCAGCGTCCGCGCCGATGACGGGGCGGTCGCGATACCCGCGCTGCTCGGAGCTCTGGAGCGCGTGGGGGTCGCCGTGGCCGCCGCCACGGTCGCCCGGCCCTCGCTCGACGACGTGTACCTGCGCTACGCGGGCCGCCGTTACGCGGAGGCGGAGGCGGAGGCCGAAGGCGCCGGGGACCGTGTCCTGGCCGGGACGGGTGGTGCGTGATGAGCACCGCCGTCACCCAGTCGGCGATGAGCACCGCCGTCACCCAGACCTGGTACATGACCGAGCGTCAGCTCGTGGTGTTCCTGCGGCAGCCCGCGTATCTGCTGATCACGCTGATCCAGCCGGTGGTGTGGCTGTTCCTGTTCGGCAACCTCTTCAAGGAGGTCGTCGAGCTCGGAGGCTTCGGCACCACCTCGGACCTGGACTACCTCGTCCCGGGCGTCGTGGTGATGAGCGCGCTCAGCTCCAACATGTGGGCGGGGATGACCACGCTGGACGAGATCCAGCGCGGGACACTCAACCGCTTCCTGACGACCCCGGCCAGCCGGGCCGCGCTGATGAACGGCAACGTCGTGAGCAACGGGCTGGTCACCGCGCTCCAGTCGGTCGTCATCGTGCTGCTCGGGCTGCTGGGCGGTGCCGACTACCCGGGCGGGATCGGCGGCGTCGTGGTGCTGGTCGTTGCCTCCGTGCTGCTGGGAACGATCTTCGCCGCGCTGTCCAACGCGCTGGGCATGCTCGTCCGGGAGCGGGAGTCCATCATCGGCATCAACACGTTCCTGTTGCTGCCGCTGACATTCCTGTCCACAGCTTTCATGGCCGAGGACAGGATGCCCTCGTGGATGCGGCACATCGCCGACTTCAACCCGCTCAACTGGGCGATGGTGGCGGGCCGTTCGGCACTGTCCAAGCAGCCCGACTGGGGTGACGTGGCCGGCCGCGGCGGAGCACTCCTCGCGCTCGCCGTGGCAGCGGTGTGGTTGTCCATACGGACGTTCCGGTCGTACCAGCGGTCGGTGTAACGCCCGTCGTCGACCTCGCTGAGGGAGAACCGCCGTTCAGGAGGCGGCTGCCGACCCCGCGGCCGCCTCCGGGAGCGGGGTCACGCGGTCGTGGCCGCGCCCTCCTGCTCCTCCTCCACCTGTGCGTTCCACTCGCGCTTGGTCGCCTGCCAGTTGTCCTCGTTGTGCCCGAGCCGCCAGTAACCGGAGATCGACAGGTCCTCGCGCGGAACCTCGCGTTCGACGCGCAGCAGCCGGCGCAGCTCCTTCACGAACCCCGCCTCGCCGTGGACGAAGACATGCGGACGGCCCTCGGGGAACTCCAGCGCGCGGACGGCCTCGACCAGCGCCTCACCCACGGGCCGGTCACCGCGGTGCAGCCAGACGACCTCCGCGTCGGAGGCGATCTTCTGCTCCTCGTCGGCATCGGACACCTCGATGAAGGTGAAGACCTTGGCTCCGTCGGGCATCGCCTCCAGCGAAGCGGCGATCGCGGGCAGCGCGCTCTCGTCACCGGCGAGCAGATGCCAGTCGGCGTCCGGGTTCGGCGCGTAGGCACCGCCGGGGCCCAGCAGTCGGACGACCTCGCCCGGCTGGACCCGCGCGGCCCACGGACCGGCGAGGCCCTCGTCGCCGTGCACCACGAAGTCCAAGGTGATCTCGCGCAGTTGGGGGTCCCAGGCACGCACCGTGTACGTCCGGGTCACGGGCCACTGCTCGCGTGGGAACTCCGCACGGATCCGCTCCATGTCGAAGGGTTCCGGGTAGGTCACGCCGTCCGGCCCGAAGAGCAGCTTCACATAGTGGTCGGTGCTGCCCCTCGTGGCGAATTCGGCGAGACCCTCGCCGCCGAGGACGACACGCTGCATGTGTGGGGTCAGTCGCTCGGTGCGGACGACCCTCGCGGAGTGGGGCTTCGGGGCCCTGCGTACCGGACGCTCTGCCATGGCGGCCTCCCAAATACATAGCTAAGGCTTACCTAAGTTAGCATCTTCTCCCCGATGACACCTCATGCTTGAAGTGTCGATGACCACGGGCGGCGTTGATACGCCCGCCCCCCAAATGCCCCCTCACGCCCCGAGAACCGCCTGACCACGGCACATACCCATGAGGCAGAAGGGTCGTCCTGCGTTGGGAGTGCCGCAGGTTGCCCGCTGGGACGTGAGTATCGTCTCAGTGGTGTGAGAACCATGTGAGGAGTGCCGTCCGCCTTCGCGGTCCGCGGCGCGCGCGGACCGGTCAGGTCCGCAGCGTCGTGAGCAGTCGCTGCAGCGAACCGCCCAGGCCCCAGCGCGCGGCGAGGCCGTCGAGCCCCGCCGGATCCCGCGGGTCGCGCGGGAGCGCCGTGTCCACCTCGGGCAAGGGTACGTCGCCGGCGACCCGCACGACCCGGGGGGCGACCGCGACATAGGGGCGTGCCTCGTCGAGCCTCTTGCGCTGGGACGGCGTGAGCTTGGCCGACGGGTCGTCGACCGCCGCCATGATCCCGGCCAGGTCCCCGAACTCGGCCAGCAGCTTCGCCGCCGTCTTCTCGCCGATGCCCGGCACCCCGGGGAGCCCGTCGCTGGGGTCGCCGCGCAGCAGAGCCAGATCCGCGTACCCGCCGCCGTCCACCCCGTACTTCTCGCGCAGCCACGCCTCGTCGGTGAGCTGCAGGGTGCCCACGCCCTTGAGCGGGTACAGCACGCGGATCCCGCGGGCGTCGTCGACCAGCTGGTACAGGTCGCGGTCGCCGGTGACGATGTCGACGGGGCCCTTCGACCGCCCCGTGAACGTGCCGATCACGTCGTCCGCCTCGTACCCCTCGACGCCCACGCGCGCGATGCCCAGTGCGTCCAGGACGTTCTCGATGACCGGCACCTGCGGCGACAGTGTGTCCGGCACCTCCTCCTCGTCCGGGCCCGCCTCGCGTTCCTCGGCGACACGGTGTGCCTTGTAGGAGGGGATCAGGTCGACCCGCCACTGCGGCCGCCAGTCCGCGTCCATGCAGGCCACCAGGTCGTCGGGCCGGTGGTCCTTGACCAGGCGGTCGATGAAGTCGAGCAGCCCGCGCACGGCGTTCACGGGTGTGCCGTCCGGGGCCTTCACGGAGTCCGGCACCCCGAAGTAGGCGCGGAAGTACAGCGAGGCGGTGTCGAGGAGCATCAGGCGTCGGGTCACCTTCCGCATCATGCCGCACGCCACCGACAGCCCGTGTCCGTGCCGTACGGGACCGACAGCCGTGTCCGACGCAGCCCGCAGAACACCGGGCAGCAGGGGTGAAGGCCTTGTGAACTGGGGCACTCACGCGTTTGTGCTGCTCGGAAGGGGGCAGGCGCGCGCTCGGAGCAGGGCCGGTAGCGCCTTCAACCACGTTGGCCGCGCGGAAGCCGGAACGTGGACAGCGACCGGGCGGAGTACGCCCACGCACCGGGCCCGGCAGGCGGAGCCCGCCACGCTCCACGGCCCGCCGACGGGGGACACGGGCCGTCCTTTTGCGAGAAGAGAGGTACCCGTGTCATCCAGGCTTGAGGCCGAGAACCTGTACAAGGTCTTCGGCAGACGACCCGACGAGGCGGTGGAGCGGCTACGCCGCGGCGCCGACCGCGAGGAACTGCGCGCCGAGGGCACCACCGCGGCCGTGATCGACGCCTCCTTCACGGTGGAACCCGGGCAGATCTTCGTCGTCATGGGCCTTTCCGGCTCCGGGAAGTCCACGCTGCTGCGCATGCTCAACGGACTGCTGGAGCCCACCGCGGGACAGGTGCGCTTCGACGGTCAGGACCTCACCGCGATCAGCGACCGTGAGCTGCGCGAGGTCCGCTCGCACAAGATCAGCATGGTCTTCCAGCACTTCGCGTTGTTCCCGCACCGCAGCGTCCGTGAGAACGCCGCGTACGGCCTGGAAGTGCAGGGCGTGCCCCGCGCCGAGCGCGAGCGTCGCGCCGACGAGGCGCTCGCCCTGTGTGGCCTGGCCGGCTGGGAGAAGTCCTGGCCCGACGAACTGTCCGGCGGTATGCAGCAGCGCGTGGGCCTGGCCCGCGCCCTCGCCACGGACGCCGACCTGCTGCTCATGGACGAGTCCTTCAGCGCCCTCGACCCGCTGATCCGCCGCGACATGCAGGACCAGCTGCTCGACCTGCAGAAGTCCCTCAAGAAGACCATCGTGTTCATCACGCACGACCTCAACGAGGCCATGCGCCTGGGCGACCGCATCGCCGTCATGCGCGACGGCAGCATCGTCCAGACCGGTACCGCCGAGGACATCCTGATCCGCCCGGCGGACGACTACGTCGCCTCCTTCATCCAGGACGTCGACCGCTCCCGCGTCCTCACCGCGGGCGCCGTCATGGACCGGGAGACCCGCGGCGACGAGGCCGACTGCGGCTGCGAGACGGCGACCCCCGACACGCCGTTCACCGAGCTGTGCGCGATCAGCGCCCGTCTGACGCACCCGGTCGCGGTCCTCGACGCGAAACGAAAACTGGTGGGTGTCGTAACGGGACAACGCCTCGTCGGCTTCCTCGGCGACGAGCAGACCGCCCCCGTGAGCTGCGACTCCCCGCGGGACACCGACGGCGGCAAGGCGGTGGCCCGTGCCTAGGATCCCTCTCGGCGACTGGGTCAACGACACGGTCGACTGGCTGCTCGCCCACATGGCCTGGCTCTTCGACTTCCTCAAGGCCGTTTTCGTCGGCACCTACGACGGCATCGACGCCGTCCTCCAGGCTCCCGAACCCCTGCTGCTCGCGGGTATCTTCGCCGTGCTCGCGTTCTGGCTGCGCGGCACGCTCGCCGGTGTCCTCACCTTCGCGGGATTCGCCTTCATCGACTCCCTCGAACTGTGGGAGAACGCGATGGTGACCCTGTCCCTCGTGCTCGTCGCCACGATCATCGCGCTGGTGATCGCCGTGCCGGTGGGCATCTGGGCCGCGCGCTCCGACCGGGTGAGCGGGCTGGTCCGGCCGATCCTGGACTTCATGCAGACGCTGCCCGCGATGATCTACCTCATCCCGGCGATCCTGTTCTTCGGCACCGGCGCCTCCGCGGGCATCGTCGCCACCCTGATCTTCGCGCTCGCCCCCGGCGTGCGCATGACGGAACTGGGCATCCGCCAGGTCGACAAGGAACTGGTCGAGGCCGCCGACGCGTTCGGCACCACGCCACGCAACACACTGCTGCGCGTCCAGCTGCCGCTCGCGCTGCCCACCGTCATGGCCGGCGTCAACCAGGTCATCATGCTCGGCCTGTCCATGGCCGCGATCGCCGGCATGGTCGGCACCGGCGGCCTCGGCGGCGACGTCAACGAGGCCATCGGCCAGCTCAACGTGGGCCTCGGCTCCGAGGCCGGTGTCGCCATCGTGATCCTCGCGATCTACCTCGACCGCATGACCAGCGCCCTGGGCACCCAGGTCTCCCCGCTGGGCCGCCGTGCCGCCGCCAGGGCGCGCGCCGCCCAGGGGCTGAAGATCTGGTCGTACCGGCCCCGCCCGCAGGTCGCCATGATCGGTGTCGTGGTCCTCGCCCTAGTGGCGGGCGGCATGGGCATCTTCGGCGGCAACGGAGGCGGCTCCACCCCCGTCGCCGGCAGCAAGGACGTCGGCCAGGGCAAGAAGGTCTCCATCGGCTACATCCCCTGGGACGAGGGCGTCGCCTCCACCTACCTGTGGAAGGAGATCCTGGAGGAGCGCGGCTTCCAGGTGGACGCCAAGCAGTTCGAGGCCGGCCCGCTCTACACCTCCCTCGCGGCGGGCACCGTCGACTTCCAGACCGACGCCTGGCTGCCGACGACCCATGAGCAGTACTGGAAGAAGTACGGCAGCAAGATCGACGACCTCGGTGCCTGGTACGACCAGACCTCCCTGGAGCTGAGCGTGCCCTCCTACATGAAGGGCATCGACTCCCTGGACGACCTCAAGGGCAAGGCCGACACCTTCGGCGGGAAGATCACCGGCATCGAGTCCAGCGCCGGCGAGATGGCCCTGCTCAAGAGCAAGGTCCTCAAGGAGTACGGCCTCGACAAGGAGTACGAGGTCGTCGACAGCTCCACACCCGCCATGCTGGCCGAGCTCAAGCGGGCCTACAGCGAGAAGGAACCGATCGTCGTCACGCTCTGGTCGCCGCACTGGGCGTACAACGACTACGACCTGAAGAAGCTGAAGGACCCCAAGGGCGCCTGGGGCAAGGGCGACGGCGTGCACACGGTGGCCCGCAAGGGCTTCGCCGACGAGAACCCGGTCGTCGGCGAGTGGCTGAAGAACTTCACGATGAGCGAGAAGCAGCTCACCAGCCTGGAAGCCGAGATCAACAAGGCGGGCAAGGGCAAGCAGCAGGACGCCGTGCGCGCCTGGCTGAAGCAGAACCCGGGTGTGGTCGACAAGCTGGCGCCGGTCAACGGCGGCTCCGGCTCGACTCCCGCCGAGGCCAAGCGTCCCCTGAACGTGGCCTGGTTCCCCTGGGACGAGGACATCGCCGTCACCTACCTCTGGAAGAACGTCCTGGAGCGGCGCGGCTACAAGCTGAACCTCAAGCAGATGGACGTCGGCCCGGTCTACACCGGCCTCGCCTCCGGCGACCTCGACCTCAACTTCGACGCCTGGCTGCCGTACGCGCAGAAGAACTACTGGGACAAGAGCAAGGACAGACTCGCGGACCTCGGCACCTGGTACGAGCCGACCTCGCTGGAGGTCTCCGTGCCGTCGTACGTCAAGGGCGTGAAGTCCTACGAGGACCTCAAGGGCAAGGCCGACCTCTTCGACGGGAAGATCATCGGCATCGAGCCGGGCACCGGCGAGATGAACCTGCTCAAGACCAAGGTCCTGCCCGGTTACGGCCTGGACAAGGAGTACGAGGTCGTCGACGGCTCCACGCCCGCGATGCTCGCCGAGCTCAAGCGCGCCTACGCCAAGAAGGAGCCCGTCGCGGTCGTCCTGTGGTCACCGCACTGGGCGTACAGCCAGTACGACCTGACCAAGCTCAAGGACGACAAGAAGCTCTTCGGCGAGGGCAACACGATTCGGACCATCTCCAACGAGAAGTTCCCCGAGCAGTACCCCCAGCTCACCAAGTGGATCAAGAACTTCAAGATGAGCGAGGACGAGCTCGGCACTCTGGAGGCCGAGATCAACAAGCGCGGACAGGGCCACGAGGAGGAAGCGGTCGCCGCCTGGCTGAAGGAGCACCCGGACATGGTCGACCGGATGACCCCGCGGTAGCCGCCTCACCGGAGCCGCCCCCCAGGTGGGCCTCCCCATGCGTTCGGACCGACGTTCGGACCGCGTGGGGAGGCCCACCTTTTTGGGCCATGTGAGTTCCGTGATCCGCCTGAGTCTCCGCGGTTCCGTACTGGCGTACGAGAAAGATCCGGCCAACCCCATCGAGGTCCGCGGCCACGACGGCGTCCGGGCCTTGCCGGCCGGGCACGCGGACCGCGCGTACACGCGCCCGAGCCCTCTCCCGCCGCGCCGACGGCACCCCCGACATCACGTCCGGGCCCGGCGACGTGATCGAACCGACCGGGCGCTACCGGGCACTGACGGGCCTCCTGCGACACGGACCGCCAACCGCGCGCTACTCTGCGCTACTTCACAACCCCGCAGGCCGCGGCGGACGATCGATGCGACCCCGTCCTCGAAGCCTGGCGGACCGGCGGCGGCACAGGCGACGGCGCACGCCTCCGGCCCGGCGGCGCGGAGCGGGCGCCGGGCCGGGGGCCGAGGCCGGTTCCGCGACCGCGTGAGCCGGTGGGCGTACGCGTACGATCCGGCGACCGGACGGCCCGACCGGCCGGGCACCCGCACCCACGGCGGCAGTGAAACCGTTGCCGACCCGTCCACGGCCCTTCTCACCGGCCCGGAGGGACGGCCACACGCCTGGTCAGCCACTTCGTCCCGCGCAACGGCACGACAGCGGGGGAGGCGGGTCAGCCTCTCCACTGGCGAGAACTGTGACGCTGACCGTCACTCCACATGACAGCGATGTGACGGGCGCATGAAACGGTTTGCGGAACATGCGTAGGGTGCAGAGAACTCATCAGAGGGCTCATCAGAGGACGTGAGCGGATGAGTTGCGGAACAGTGGTGTATCAGTAACGGCTGTACTCAGTGGAGCAGCCGTGTCGAGCAGTGTCGGACCGACGAGCGAAGGAGGGAGCCGGAGCGATGGGCGACCACAAAGAACAGCCCCTTCGGGTGGGCGCGGCCGTCCGGCGACGGCGCCGGACACTGGAGCTCACGCTCGCCGTCGTGGCCGAGCGCAGCGGCCTGTCGGTCCCCTTCCTCAGCCAGGTCGAGAACGAGCGGGCCCGCCCCAGCAAGCCGTCCCTGGAACGCATCGCCGACGCGCTCGGCACGACGGCCGTCGAACTGCTGGCCGCGGCCGACCCTGCGTGCAGCGTCGACGTGGTGCGCGCCGACACGGACGCCTTCGCGACGACCGGGTCCAACACGCGCTCCCTGGTGCGCGGACACCACCAACTGCACGCCTTCGAGGTCACCGGCGATCATGACGAGGGCAGGGAAGTCCAGCACCGCAACGACGAGTTGATGTACGTGGCCGACGGCGCCGTCGAGGTCGAGGCGGAGGGCCGTGCCCACCGGCTGGGCCGCGGTGACACGCTGTACCTGACCGGCGGCGTACGGCACCGCTGGCGGGCCACGGTGCCCGACACCCGGGTGATCGTGGTGGCCGTGGCGGACCACATCGAGGCCCTGGAGGACCGGCACCGGCGCGGTGCCTGACCATGGTGGCCCGTGTCGTCTCCCTCGTCCCCTCGCTGACCGAGGCCGTGGCCCTCTCGGTGCCCGGCGCGCTGGTGGGCGCCACCGACTGGTGCACCCATCCCGCGGGTCTGGACGTCGTACGGATCGGCGGCACCAAGAACCCGAAGACCGACCGCATCGTCGGGCTGTCCCCCGATCTGGTGATCGCCAACGAGGAGGAGAACCGCGAGCCCGACCTGACCGCCCTGCGCGAGGCGGGCGTCGAGGTCCTCGTCACCGAGGTACGGGACGTCCCGCAGGCCTTCCGGGAACTGGAGCGGGTGCTGCGGGCGTGCGGGGTGCCCGCGCGGCCACGGTGGCTGGACGAGGCGGAGGAAGCCTGGTCCCGGCTGCCGTCCCCCGACCGCCGTACGACTGCCGTGGTGCCGATCTGGCGCCGCCCCTGGATGGTCCTCGGCCGGGACACCTTCGCGGGGGACGTCCTGGCGCGACTCGGCGTGGACAACCTGTACGCGGCGCACGCGGACCGTTACCCCCGCGTCCCCGTCGAGGACCTGCGGGCCGCCGCACCCGACGTGGTGGTCCTGCCCGACGAGCCGTACCGCTTCACCGCCGACGACGGGCCCGAGGCGTTCGAGGGGCTGCCGTGCGCACTCGTCAGCGGGCGTCATCTCACCTGGTACGGGCCGTCATTGGTGGAGGCGCCGCGGGTGCTGGGTGGTGCGTTGCGAGCGGCTCACCGCTGACCGGGGCCCCACCCGGGGGTTCCCGCTTCGGCGGGACATAAGCTGGTTTTATGGGCAAGGGCAGGGCTGAAGAGCAGGTGGGCGGGGGTGCCG
>NZ_VJZC01000016.1 GCF_009377185.1 Streptomyces spongiae | reverse complement strand
CCCGTCCCCCACCGCCGCCCTGCCCGGCAGCACCTCGCGCGAAGTACGCCGACGGCCCTTCGCGGCAGGCTGCCCCGATTCCTGTACAAGTCAGGCACCGTGCCAAGCTTGTCGCCATGCAGCCCTCCGCGTCGCCGTACGAAGAACGCCTCACCGCGCCCCGCTCCTGGTGGCTGATCTGCGCGCTGGTCGGCGTGGCCATGGCCCTTGTCCTGCTTCCCTTCGGCACGCTTCCGCTGCTGGGCGGGCTGGTCGGGGGCACCGCGGCCTCAGCGGTCCTGGCCAGTTCCTACGGCTCGGTCCGCATCCGTGTGGTCGGCGGCGCCCTCATCGCGGGCGAGGCGAAGATCCCGGTGAGCGCACTCGGCGACGCCGAGATCCTGGACCCGGAGGAGGCTCGCGCCTGGCGCACGTACAAGGCCGACACACGCGCCTTCATGCTCCTGCGCGCCTACATCCCCAGGGCTCTGCGCATCCCGGTCACCGACCCGGCCGACCCCACGCCCTACCTGTACCTCTCCACAAGGGAACCCGAACGCCTGTCAGCGGCCCTGGAAACGGCTCGCACCACGGCGTAGGGCGCCGAGGGCCGTACGTCCGGCCTTCTTGTGCCACGGCGCCCGTGCGGGGCTCTGTACGGGCGCAGAGGCGTTCCCGCCCGTCGTGACGGTCCGACTGCCGCCCGTCGTGACGGTCCGGCTGCCGCCCGTCGTGACGGTCCGGCTGCCGCCCGTCGTGACGGTCCGGCTGCCGAGCGGCACCGCCGTCAGGGGCCGAGCTCCTTGCGGATCTCTCCCATCCGCAGCGGATCCACCGGCTTCTCCAGCGGTGGCAGTTCGGGCAGCGCGTCCCACGGGACCTGGAGTCTGCGAAGGTCCTTGCGGATGCGGTCGGCGAGCTGCTTGGTGTCGCGGCGGTTCATGAACGCCCCGACGGCCGCCCCCACCATGAACGGCATCAGGTTGGGCAGATTACGCACCGTGCGCTTCATGATCTGCTGGCGCAGCTCCCGCTTCATCTGACTGCCCAGCGCGGCGTTGATCGTCGCAGGCTTGGCCACGTCGATCCCGCGCTCCCCGGACCAGGAACTCAGGTAGGCGGTACTGCGCTGCTTCAGGTTCCCCGGCGGCCGTAGCCCGTACACCTCGTGCAGTTCGGCGATCAGCTTCAGCTCGATCGCGGCGACGGCGGTGACCTCGGCGGCCAGTTCCGTGGGCATCGCGGGTGGCACCGGCAGCATCGCGGCGGCCCCGATACCGGCCCCCACCGTCGACGAGGCGTTGGCCGCGCCGGCGACGAGCCTGTCCGCGATCTCCTCCGGTCCCAGGCCCGGGAACTGCCTGCGAAGGGTCGCGAGGTCCCGTACGGGAATCCGCGGAGCCGTGTCGATGATGCGGTCGGCGAGCTGCGCCAGGGCAGCTCTGGCCCGGCTGCCGCCCTTGCGGGCGCCCGCCTTGATGCCTTGCGAGAGCGCGCCCGTCACGACCGCCGCGCGGCGCCTGGCGACCGACGCCGGAGAGTCCGCCGGGACCGGAAGGCCCGGCTGCGCGTCCGTGGTGTTCGCTTCCTGGGCGCCCCCCGACGCCGTGCCGGACGCACGCTCGAGCGAGGCCTCTCCGAGTTCGGAGGAGCCCCGCCCGTCGTCACGCGCGCCGTGAGAGCCGTCGTGCGGCCCTTCGTCCGCTCCCTTCCGGAAGCGGCGCTTCCAAGGTGGGGTCGAGCCAGTCACGGCCGACCCCGCCTCAGTCGCAGTCGCGGCAGATCGGCTGGCCGTTCTTCTCGCGGGCCAGCTGGCTGCGGTGGTGCACCAGGAAGCAACTCATGCAGGTGAACTCGTCCTGCTGCTTCGGCAGCACCCGGACGGCCAGCTCCTCGTTCGAGAGGTCGGCGCCGGGCAGTTCCAGGCCTTCGGCGGCCTCGAACTCGTCGACGTCCACCGCCGAGGTCGACTTGTCGTTCCGCCTGGCCTTGAGTTCTTCCAGGCTGTCCGAGTCGACGTCGTCGTCGGTCTTGCGTGGGGTGTCGTAATCCGTTGCCATGTCGCTCTCCCCCTCTGGGTGTCTAGGTGTCTCCAGCGCACGTAACGCGTGAGAGGCCGGACTTGTGCCCGACCCGAGGCGGAGATTTTGCCTCACATCAAGGTCTGTTACTCAATCGACACCCAACCAGACCCCTCAAGAGTGATCGGCTTGGATGGCGAACGGGACCGTACACGGTCCGAAGGCCGCACTTCAAAGGCGTCTCACCGTGTACTTCCCGTGATCAAGACTACCGAAAACCCGGATTTTCCCGGCTTTCCGACAGCTCCCATGATCACGGAGAGTATATGGCTGGAAATTCGCCCCTGTGATCGATCACACATGATCTTCACTACTGCACTCAAGGAAAATTCCGCGCAAAGCGAACATCGGCGTGTGTCGGCGGCATGATGTCAGATCGTGACGGTCTTCCGCATCTCAGGTCGGCCGGATGCCGCACCCCCTCCGATCCCTGGGTCCGCACGCCTTCACGTCGGCAATGTGACCCGCATCACGAGGCCACCCCCCTCACGCGGCCGGGCGGCGATGTGGCCGCCGTGTGCGCGGGCCACGGACCGGACGATCGACAGGCCTAGGCCGACACCCTTGTCGCTCCCCGTGCGCTCGGTACGCAGCCGCCGGAAGGGCTCGAAGAGGTTGTCGATCTCGTACGCGGGGACCACCGGCCCGGTGTTCGTGACCACCAGGACCGCCTGGCCGTGCTGGAACTCCGTGGTCACCTCCACCCAGCCGTCCTCCGGGACGTTGTACCGAACGGCGTTCTGGACGAGGTTCAGGGCGATCCGCTCCAGCAGGACGCCGTTGCCCTGGACGACCGCGGGGGCACGCTCGCCGCGGATCTCCACGCCCTTGGCCTCCGCCTCGGCGTGCACCTGGTCAATGGCCTGCGAGGCGACCTCCGCCAGGTCCACCGGCTTGCGCTCGACGATCTGGTTGTCGCTGCGGGCGAGCAGCAGCAGGCCCTCGACGAGCTGCTCGCTGCGTTCGTTGGTGGCCAGCAGCGTCTTGCCGAGTTGTTGCAGTTCCACGGGAGCGCCCGGATCGGACAGGTGCACCTCAAGGAGCGTGCGGTTGATCGCGAGCGGGGTTCTCAGCTCGTGCGAGGCGTTCCCGACGAAGCGTTGCTGGGCCGTGAAGGCCCGCTCCAGGCGCTCCAGCATGTCGTCGAGGGTGTCCGCCAGCTCCTTCAGCTCGTCGTCCGGTCCGTCCAGCTCGATCCGCCGGGACAGGTCCGAACCCGCGACCGCGCGCGCGGTGCGGGTGATCCGGCCGAGCGGCGTGAGCACCCGGCCCGCCATCGCGTAGCCGAACGCGAACGCGATCACGGCGAGGCCCAGCAGGGCCAGCAGGGAGCGGCTGAGCAGGCCGTCCAGGGCGTGCTGCTTCAGGGTGTCGTTGCACGCCTTGAGCGCCGCGTTGCGCTGGTCGTCAGTGGTCGCGTTGTTCAGTTCCGGGCAGGTGTCGCTGCGGATGGTGACGCCGGTGCCGGAGATCTGGAACGACTGGCCACTGCCCTCGTGGATGGCCTGGGCCGCCAGCAGGTAGATGATCGACAGCAGCAGGATGCCGGCGATCAGGAACATGCCGCCGTACAGCAGCGTGAGCCTTATCCGGATGGTCGGGCGCAGCCAGGGGAACGGCGGCTCCGGCTTTCTCGGGTCCCAGGTGGGCTTCGGGGGCGCCTTGGGCGGAGCGGGTGTCGCGGCCATCGGGATCAGATCCGGTAACCGGAGCCGGGCACGGTGACGATGACCGGGGGCTCGCCGAGCTTGCGGCGCAGGGTCATCACGGTGACGCGCACGACGTTGGTGAAGGGGTCCGTGTTCTCGTCCCAGGCCTTCTCCAGGAGCTGCTCGGCGGAGACGACGGCGCCCTCGCTGCGCATCAGCACCTCCAGGACGGCGAACTCCTTGGGCGCGAGCTGGATCTCCTTGCCGTCACGGAAGACCTCGCGGCGGTTGGGGTCGAGCTTGATGCCGGCGCGCTCCAGGACGGGCGGCAGCGGCACGCTCGTCCGGCGTCCCAGGGCACGCACGCGTGCGGTGAGCTCGCTGAAGGCGAACGGCTTGGGGAGATAGTCGTCGGCGCCTATCTCCAGGCCCTCGACACGGTCGCTGACGTCGCCGGACGCGGTGAGCATCAGCACGCGCGTGGGCATGCCGAGCTCGACGATCTTGCGGCAGACGTCGTCGCCGTGCACGAGGGGCAGGTCGCGGTCGAGGACGACCACGTCGTAGTCGTTGACGCCGATGCGCTCCAGGGCGGCCGCACCGTCGTACACGACGTCGACGGCCATGGCCTCCCGGCGCAGTCCGGTGGCCACCGCATCGGCGAGCAGTTGCTCGTCCTCGACGACGAGTACGCGCACGTCGCTTGTCCTTCCTCTGTCCACCCGCGTAGCGCGTTCTCGACGCACGCGGGCAGGGTCTTCGTGGGTGTGTGACCTCCATCCTGCCCTTTTCGGCCATAAGTCGGCAGTAAGTCACGGGAGGGCCACGCGGGAGGGACCGGGAGTCCGGGGAAGCGAGAAATTCTCGTCCGGTTGAGGTTTCCCCGGAACGGCGCGGGGGGAGGACGGCTTTACACCCCGCGATCACGCTCTGCTTGTGCCGCACAACCATGCGGTACATCGCGATCCGCTTTCCGCAGAGTGGTCGTGGGTGTCCGGCACCGTCGCCGCCCAGCACGGGCAGCGCTGGGCATCCACAGGAGACGTGATCGCCCCTTCCGAACGGCACACCCCCGTGCCACCGACCCACGACCCAGGACGAGGGGGCGCAGCATGGACGCATTCACCACAGGACTTCTGCAGCGCATAAGGGCAACCGAGTCCGACCTGACGCGGGCTCGCGAGACGGGCGACGACTTCCTCGTGGAGGTCGAGCAGGGCGAGCTCGACGACCTGCACCGCCTCGCCGCCGAACACGGTGTGGAGGTCGGCGCGTCACGCGTCTGATCAGCTCGTCCGAGCGGGGCTCCGGCATCGATCCAGTGCCGGGGCCCCGCTCGGTTTTTTAGCGGGCTTCGTACGGGCGCACGCGTCACTCAGTCGTGCCAGGCTCCCAGCGCCTCCAGTCGGGCCTGGAGGGGCTCGAAGAGACCGGGTGGGGCCACGACGGTCAGGTCGGGCGAGAGGAGCTCTCCGGGACGGCCACCGGTCAGGGCGCCCGCCTCCCGGGCGATGAGGTCGCCCGCCGCGTAATCCCAGGGGTTCAGTCCGCGCTCGTAGAACCCGTCCATGCGGCCCACGGCCACGTCGCACAGGTCGATCGCGGCCGAGCCCCCGCGCCGGATGTCACGCACATGGGGAAGCAGCTCGCGGAGCACCTCGGCCTGCCTGGCCCGGCGGTCGGCCCGATACCCGAAGCCCGTGCCCAGGAGGGCCGCTTCCAGGGCGGCGGCGGGCCGCACGCGCGCGGGTCGGTCGTTCACGTACGCCCCCTCCCCCAGGACGGCCCGGTAGGTCTCGCCCCGCAGCGGGGCGAGGACCACGCCGACGACCGTCTCGCCGTGCAGGCGGGCCGCGATGGACACCGCCCAGCTGGGCAGGCCGTACAGGTAGTTGACGGTGCCGTCGAGCGGGTCGATCACCCACTGGACGCCGCTGCTGCCCTCGAAGCTGGCGCCCTCCTCGCCGACCACGCCGTCGTCCGGCCTGCGCTCGGCCAGCAGACCCGTGATCAGCTTCTCGGAGGCGATGTCCATCTCGGTGACGACGTCGGTGGCGCTGCTCTTGGTGGCGGCCACACCGAGGTCCTCGGGCCTGCCGTCGCGCAGGAAGGCGCCCGCGCGGGTGGCCGCGTCGAGCGCGATCTCCAGGAGCTCGGCCCGGAGGGGGTCCCGCTGCTCGGACTGGTCGGTCACGGTGCTCCTCACACGTAGGGGCTGTCGGCGCCCGCGGCGGCGGGGCGGGGGGCGCGGGCCGGGCAGCAGCCCACGGGGCAGAGGTGGTGGCCCGGGCCGAGTGCCCCGAGGGCACACGGAGTCACGTCCTCGCCGCGCTCGGTCGCGGCGCGTTCCAGGACGAGGTCCCGGATCGCCGCGGCGAACCGCGGGTCCGCGCCCACGGTGGCCGAGCGGCGCACGGGCAGGCCCAGCTCCTCGGCCCTGGCCTTGGCCTCCGTGTCGAGGTCGTACAGGACCTCCATGTGGTCCGAGACGAACCCGATGGGCGCCATCACGACGGCCGGTACCCCGGCGCCGTGCAGCTCCTCCAGGTGGTCGCAGATGTCGGGCTCCAGCCACGGGATGTGCGGCGCCCCGGAACGCGACTGGTAGACCAGCTGCCAGGGGTGGTCGACGCCGGTCCGCTCGCGCACGGCGTCGGCGATCAGCCGGGCGGTGTCCAAGTGCTCCTCGACGTACGCGCCGCCGTCCCCGTGGTCCTCGACCGGCCCGGAGGTGTCCGCGGACGCGGTCGGGATCGAGTGCGTCGAGAAGGCGATGTGCGCTCCGTCCCGTACGTCCTCGGGGAGATCGGCGAGGGACTCCAGGAGGCCGTCGATCATGGGCTCCAGGAAGCCGGGGTGGTTGAAGTAGTGCCGCAGCTTGTCGACCTTCGGCAGCTCGAGGCCCTCGGCCTCCAGGGCGGCGAGCGCGTCCGCGAGGTTCTCGCGGTACTGACGGCAGCCCGAGTACGAGGCGTACGCGCTGGTGGCGAGGACCAGGACGCGGCGGCGGCCGTCGGCGACCATCTCGCGCAGGGTGTCCGTCAGGTACGGCCCCCAGTTGCGGTTGCCCCAGTAGACCGGCAGGTCCAGGCCGTGCTCGGCGAAGTCCTTGCGGAGGGCGTCCAGCAGCGCTCTGTTCTGGTCGTTGATGGGGCTGACCCCGCCGAACAGGAAGTAGTGCTGCCCCACCTCCTTGAGGCGCTCCTTGGGGATACCGCGCCCCCGTGTCACGTTCTCCAGGAAGGGGACCACGTCGTCCGGGCCCTCGGGTCCTCCGAACGAGAGGAGCAACAGGGCGTCGTAGGGGGTGGCGTCGCGTGCGTCGGGCATGTCTACGATCCTGCCACCCAGCAGTGACAGCCGAGATCCCGGGCCCAGAGCCGGGGCGTGAATCCGGGTGCATGAGGCTTGCCTTACAAGTAAGCTGCTTCAGCTGCGTTCGCGCCTTACCGGACCGTCAGATTCCGACGCCCGGCCCCATGGCAGATTCCCGGAGACCCCCGTGCCGAGCCCCTACCGCGCCCTGTTCGCCTCCCCAGGCACCAAGGGTTTCACCGCCGCGGGTCTCCTCGGCCGGATGCCGCTGTCGATGATGGGCATCGGCGTGGTCACGATGGTCTCCCAGATCACCGGCCGGTACGGGCTCGCGGGGGCGCTGTCGGCGACCATCGCCCTGTCCGCCGCTGTGGCCGGCCCGCAGGTCTCGCGCCTGGTGGACCAGTACGGGCAACGGCGGGTGCTGCGCCCGGCGACGCTCTTCACCGTGGCCGCGGCGGCCGGGCTGCTGTTCGCCGCGCACTACGGGTGGCCGGACTGGGTGCTGTTCCTCTGCTCGGCGGGTGTGGGCTGCACCCCCAGCGTCGGCGCGATGACCCGCGCGCGCTGGGCGGCCCTCTACCGGGGCACCCCGCACCTGCACACCGCGTACTCCTTCGAGTCCGTGGTGGACGAGATCTGCTTCATCTTCGGGCCGATCATCTCCATCGGGCTGTCCACGGCCTGGTTCCCGGAGGCCGGGCCGCTGCTCGCCGCCTGCTTCCTGGCGGCCGGCGTCTTCCTGCTGACGGCCCAGTGGGCCACCGAGCCCGTGCCGCACCCGCGCGAACACCACGGCGGCGGCAGGCGGTCGGCGCTGCGCTCGCCCGGACTGCGGGTCCTGGTGGGCACCTTCGTGGCGACCGGAGCGATCTTCGGAGCCGTCGACGTGGTCACCGTGGCCTTCGCCGACGAGCGGGGCGAGAAGGCCGCCGCGAGCGTCGTCCTCGCCGTGTACGCGGCGGGATCCTGCGTCGCGGGGATCGTCTTCGGGCTGCTGCGCTTCGCGGGAGCCCCGGAACGCCGGTGGCTGCTGGGCGTGTGCGGCATGGCCGTGAGTATGATCCCCCTCCTACTGGTCGGAAACTTGCCGTTTCTGGCCGTGGCGCTCTTCGTCGCGGGCCTGTCCATCGCACCCACGATGATCACGACGATGTCCCTGATCGAAGAGCACGTACCACGCGCGCAACTGACCGAGGGCATGACCTGGGTGAGCACCGGGCTCGCCGTCGGGGTCGCGCTCGGTTCCTCCGTGTCCGGCTGGGTGATCGACGCCGCCGGCGCGGACGCCGGGTACGGGGTCCCGGCGGTGTCCGGGGCCGTCGCGGTCGCGGTCGGTTTCCTCGGGTACCGCCGGCTGCGCAGGCCGGTGGCACAGCGGGGAGGAGCCCATGAGCAGCGCAGCGAGCGGGACGACGAGCACGAGGAGCGGAGTGTGGCGTAACTGGGCCGGGAACGTCACCGCCCGGCCGGTACGCGAGGTCACCCCCGCTTCTGTGGAGGAACTGTCCGCGGCCGTACGGAAGGCCGCGGAGGACGGCCTGAGGGTGAAGGCGGTCGGCACCGGGCACTCCTTCACGGCGGCCGCCGCGACCGACGGTGTGTTGATCCGCCCTCAACTGTTGACCGGCATACGCAAGATCGACCGCGATGCCATGACGGTCACCGTTGAGGCCGGCACCCCGCTCAAGCGTCTCAACATGGCTCTCGCGCGCGAGGGGCTGTCGCTCACGAACATGGGCGACATCATGGAGCAGACGGTCTCCGGAGCGACCAGCACCGGCACGCACGGCACCGGCCGCGAGTCGAGCTCCATCGCCGCGCAGATCAGGGGACTTGAGCTGGTGACCGCCGACGGCACGGTCCTCACCTGCTCCGAGAAGGAGAATCCCGAGGTCTTCGCGGCCGCCCGAATAGGCATCGGCGCCCTGGGCATCGTCACCGCGATCACCTTCGCCGTGGAGCCCGTCTTCCTGCTCACGGCCCGCGAGGAGCCGATGACCTTCGACAAGGTCCTCGCCGAGTTCGACGAACTCTGGGCCGAGAACGAGCACTTCGAGTTCTACTGGTTCCCGCACACCGGCAACACCAACACCAAGCGCAACAACCGCAGCGCGGGCCCCGAGAAGCCCATCCCTCAGCTCAGCGGCTGGTTCGAGGACGAGTTCCTCTCCAACGGCGTGTTCCAGGTGGCCCAGTGGGTCGGCCGGGCGGCCCCCGCCACGATCCCCACGATCGCCCAGATCTCCAGCCGGGCCCTGTCCGCGCGTACGTACACCGACATTCCCTACAAGGTCTTCACGTCTCCGCGCCGGGTGCGCTTCGTGGAGATGGAGTACGCCGTGCCGCGCGAGGCGTTGAGGGACACGCTGCGTGAACTGAAGGCGATGGTCGACCGCTCCCCTCTGCGCGTCAGCTTCCCCGTGGAGGTCCGCACGGCACCGGCCGACGACATCACACTCTCCACCGCGTCGGGCCGCGACAGCGCGTACGTCGCCGTCCACATGTTCAAGGGCACGCCCTACCAGGGGTACTTCACCGCGGCCGAGCGGATCTTCACGGCGCACGAGGGGCGCCCGCACTGGGGCAAGGTGCACACGCGCGACGCCGACTACCTCTCCGGCGTCTACCCCCGCTTCGGCGAGTTCACCGCGCTCCGTGATCGGCTGGATCCCGATCGCCGCTTCCAGAACGACTACCTGCGGAGGGTGTTGGGCTCGTAGTCGCCCTCCGCCCGCCCGGCCGTGCGAGAACGGGACGCGCAAGCGAAGCAATTCGTCCCGTTTCCGCCGGTTTCACATGGTTCACCATGCCCCATGGTCACGAAAACGGCGGCTTCGGTCGGCCAACTCGGACCCCCTGTGAGAAGTTGGGCGGCGTGCCGATCCACGCAAGTGGCCCGAATGGAGTACTGTTGCGAGCCCTGGGTCCGGACTCCCGCCAGGGTGTCCGGGGCCTTCGAGGACCGCCGGGAGGGGGATCGTTGCACAGGGTGATGAAGTTCGTCACTTAGCGTTGCGAAAAGATAACCGTGCCATAACGGCGACTCAGGGCCAACGCCCGACACGCCGGGCAACTCGGCAAGGTTGTGGCAGGCTGCACCCGGGCAGGCCACACTCGACTAGCGGAAGCAGCGACGCACGTGACGTCGGCAGGCACCACCCGGGAGGTCCCCATGCCCGAACTGCGTGTCGTGGCCGTCTCAAATGACGGCACACGGCTGGTGCTGAAGGCTGCCGACGCAACGGAGTACACACTCCCGATCGACGAACGCCTCCGCGCCGCGGTGCGCGGCGACCGGCCCCGCCTCGGCCAGATCGAGATCGAGGTGGAGAGCCATCTCCGCCCCCGTGACATCCAGGCCCGTATACGTGCTGGTGCGTCGGCCGAGGAAGTCGCGCAGCTCGCCGGCATCCCCGTCGACCGCGTACGCCGCTTCGAGGGCCCCGTGCTCGCCGAGCGCGCCTTCATGGCCGAGCGGGCCAGGAAGACTCCGGTCCGGCGCCCCGGTGAGAACGCGGCCGGTCCCCAGCTCGGCGAGGCCGTCCAGGAGCGGCTGCTCCTGCGCGGCGCCGAGAAGGACACCACCCAGTGGGACTCCTGGCGCCGTGACGACGGCACCTGGGAGGTGCTGCTGGTCTACCGGGTCGCGGGTGAGCCGCACTCGGCGATCTGGACGTACGACCCGCCCCGGCGGCTCGTCCAGGCCGTCGACGACGAGGCGCGCTCGCTGATCGGTGAGTCCGACGACCTCGGGACGGCCGAGCCGAGCTTCCCGTTCGTGCCGCGCATCGCCCGGCTGCCGCGGGACCGCCCCCTGGACCGCCCGACGGAACGTCCCGTCCTGCCCGCCCAGGCGTCCGAGCCCGCCGAGGAGAGCACGGCGGACGAGCGCGACTCGCTCACCAGCATCCTGGAGGCCGTCCCCAGCTACCGGGGCGACCTGGTGGTGCCCGAGCTGCCCCCGGCGGAGACGCAGGACGAGCCCGTTTCGGAGCCCGAGGCGGAGGAGCCTCCGGCTCCCGCGGCCTCGGCCGGTTCCGCGTACGCGGACGTGCTGATGCCGCGAGCGGTGGCCAGCCATCGCGACCGTCTGGTCGGCGCCACCGACCGCCAGGCCGAAGCGGACGGCGTCCGTCCGGGCAGACGCGCGGCGGTGCCGAGCTGGGACGAGATCGTGTTCGGTACGCGGCGGAAGAAGCAGGACTAGTCGACTGGTGACAGGTACGTCCGTGGGGCCCGCATCGTTCAGATGCGGGCCCTCGCCGTACTCGGCGTCACTGCCCGCCTGCGGACATCACCGGGGATCCGGGCCCGTCGCCACCGGCCGGTCGCCGTCGTGGCTCCACTCCGACCACGAGCCGACGTACAGGGCGGCCGGGATGCCGGCGACCGCCAGCGCGAGGACCTCGTGGGCGCCGGAGACACCCGACCCGCAGTAGACACCGACCTCGGGGGTGTCCGAGGCACCCAGGGCCTTGAAGCGGTCGGCGAGTTCGGCGGCGGGCAGGAAGCGACCGGATTCGGTCACATTCTGCGTGGTGGGTGCCGAGACGGCACCCGGGATGTGTCCGGCGACCGGATCGATGGGCTCGACGTCCCCGCGGTACCGCTCGGCCGCCCGCGCGTCGAGGAGCAGCCCAGTGCGGGCGAGCGCGGCGGCACCCTCGGCGTCCAGCAGCGGCAGGGCGCCCGGAGCCGGTGTGAAGGCCCCGTGAAGCGGCTTCGGGATCTCCGACGTCAGCGGGCCGTCCCAGGCCGCCAGACCGCCGTCCAGGACCCGTACCGACGGGTGCCCCGTGAAGCGCAGCAGCCACCACGCGCGCGCGGCGGCCCAGCCGAGCCCGCCGTCGTACACCACGACGTCCCGGTCCGCCGAGACCCCGGCGGCCCGCATCGCGGCACCGAAGACCTCCGTGTCCGGCAGCGGATGCCGACCGCGGGCACCCGCGGGACCTGCGAGTTCGGAGTCCAGGTCGACGAAGACGGCGCCCGGGATGTGCGCCTTCTCGTACTCGGGTCGCAGGTTCGGACCGCCCAGTTGCCAGCGGACGTCGAGAAGGACCGGCGGGGTCGGGCCCGTGAGCGCACTCGCGAGTTCGACTGGGGAAATGATGGCGTTCATGGACCCCATCCTCGCGCACGGGGTGGCCGCGTCGCCCAGGTCCGGCTACTGTGCTCCGCCGGACGGGCCCGATCACGAGGCGTACGGGATCGGGCACATGCTGTACATCCGCGGGACACCACGCGTCAAGGAAGCGTCAACGGACGGGAAGCGGTAATTCGGGCAGTCTTCCTCCCGGTTCGCCACATCACGGCGGCGCGGCTGGGCCGTTCGGTACCACGGGTGATGCGAGCATCAACACGGGACGTGCACGCGCGTGAACGCGGTTTGCGCGTACGGTGAGCGGCGGTGACACGGCTGCCGCCAGGGGCCGAGGAGAGAGTGACGATGACCGAGGCACGGGGTTCGGCGGGTCTGAACGGGGAGGCGTACCCGCCCGGCACACCATGCTGGGTGAGTCTGATGGTGCACGGGTTGGCCGCCACCCAGGAGTTCTACGGGTCGCTGTTCGGCTGGGAGTTCCGGCCGGGCCCGCAGCAACTGGGCCCGTACGTAAGGGCTCTGCTGGACGGACACGAGGTGGCGGGCATCGGTCAGCTGCCGCCCGACCGTCATCTGCCCATCGCGTGGACGCCCTACCTCGCCTCGACCGACGTGGACCTGACCGCCGAGATGGTGCGGCACTGCGGCGGCACGGTCGGCGTGGGCCCCCTGGACGCCGCCGACGCGGGCCGCCTGGCCGTCGCCACGGACCCCTCGGGCGCCGTCTTCGGGATCTGGCAGGCCGCGGCCCACCTCGGCACCACCATCACGGGCGTCCCCGGGACGCCCGCCTGGAACGAACTCTTCACCCGCGACACGGTCGGCGTCGCCAAGTTCTACGAGAGCGTCTTCGGCTACGAGCAGGAACCGCTCGCCTCCCCCGACGTCGACTACGTGACCCTCCGTGTCAAGGGCCGGCCGGTCGCCGGTGTCCACGGCGTCGGCAGGGCACTCCCCCGCGACCGGGGACCCCACTGGCTGACCTCCTTCGAGGTCGCCGACACCGACAAGGCGGTCACCCGCGTCACCGACCTCGGGGGTCACCTCCTGAAGCCCGCCCGGGACACACCCCACGGCCGTGTGGCCACGGTCGTGGACCCGGAGGGCGCGGTGTTCTCGCTGGTCCATACGGACCGCTGAGGTCCACACGGACCGCTGAGCCTGGGTTCAAGGGGGACGCCCGGGCAGGAGGATCGATTCGCCGGAGGTCAGACCGTCTCGACCGGCA
Source organism: Streptomyces spongiae (assembly GCF_009377185.1). Classification (GTDB taxonomy): domain Bacteria; phylum Actinomycetota; class Actinomycetes; order Streptomycetales; family Streptomycetaceae; genus Streptomyces; species Streptomyces spongiae. The sequence continues at coordinate 36,841 of NZ_VJZC01000016.1, read as the reverse complement.
GCACGTCCGGCGACAACGCGCTCGCGCGAGCCGTCGCCGCCGTCATACGGCGGCGGTGGTGGCGGCGGCAGAGGACCTCGTAGCCGATGTCCGGCTGGTTGACGTCACCCACGACGACCTGGGCGCCCTCGACGACCATGTGGCCGCCCAGGGTGCGGGCGTTGTGGGTGGCGCGGGCGCCGCACCAGCAGAGGGCCTCGACCTGGAGGACCTCCACCCGGTCGGCGAGTTCCACGAGACGCTGGGAGCCGGGGAAGAGCTTGGAGCGGAAGTCCGTGGTGATGCCGAAGGCGTAGACGTCGAGGTCCAGGTCGTCCACCACGCGTGCCAGCTGGTCGATCTGCTCGGGCGCCAGGAACTGGGCCTCGTCCGCGATCACGTAGTCCGCGCGGCGGCCCTGGGAGAGGTGGTCGACGAGGTGGACGTACAGGTCCTGGCCGTCCGCGACCTCCACCGCGTCCGTGACCAGTCCGAGCCTCGACGACAGCTTGCCCTCGCCGGCGCGGTCGTCCCTGGTGAAGATCATGCCCTGGAGACCGCGTGCCGATCGGTTGTGCTCGATCTGGAGGGCCAGCGTCGACTTCCCGCAGTCCATCGTTCCGGAGAAGAACACCAGCTCGGGCATGGGGAGTTGCTGACCTTTCAGAGGGTTTCGGGGCAAGGAGGGGCACCGGGCGCGGGTTCCGGGCCGGGGACGGGAGGCTTCAGGTGCGTACTTCCAGGAGCGGGACCAGTTGTTCCACGGGCGTCATCGAGCCGTGGTTCCCGACCATCGCGGACTCCTTCGGTTCCCGTTCGGACGCGATGATCAGGACGTCGTCGCGGGCCGCCGCCACGACGTCACCGAGGCGCGCGTACACGCGCTCGTCCACCGTGGGGCCGAACCAGCCCGCCGCGACGGCCTCGTCGCGGGACGCCACCCAGAACTGCTCGCCCAGCACCTCGCGCCAGCAGGTCAGGACGTCCGACTCGGCACCGGGCACCGCGTACACATGGCGGGCGCGTCCCTCGCCGCCCAACAGGGCCACCCCTGCGCGCAGTTCCCAGTCCTCGTCGAAGTCGATGCGGTGCTGCTCGTCGAACGGGATGTCGATCATGCCGTGGTCGGCGGTGACGTACAGGGCGGTACGCGACGGGAGTTGCTCCGCGAGGCGCTGGACGAGCCGGTCGACGTACATCAACTGCCCGCGCCAGGCGTCGGAGTCGATGCCGAAGCGGTGACCCTTGCCGTCGACCTCGGCGTAGTACGTGTACACCAGGGAGCGGTCTCCGGCGGCCAGTTGCTCCGCGGCCAGGTCCATGCGCTCCTCGCCGGAGAGCCGGCCGTGGAACGTGCCGCCGCTCAGCGCGACCTGGGTGAGCGGCGTGGTCTGGAAGTTCGGGGAGGAGACCTGGGCGGTGTGGACGCCCGCCTCGGCGGCCAGCTGGAAGATCGTGGGGTACGGCTGCCACTGGCGCGGTGCGGTCCAGGGGATCCAGCGGAGCTGGTTCATCAGCTCGTCGGTCTCCGGGTTGCGGACCGTGTAGCCCGGCAGCCCGTGGGCGCCCGGGGGCAGGCCGGTGCCGACGGAGGCGAGGGAGGTCGCGGTGGTCGCCGGGTAGCCCGCGGTGATCGCGCGGCCGGTGCCGCCCCGCGACGACGCGAGCAGCGAGGTCATGAAGGGGGCCTCGTCCGGGTGCTCCTTCAGCTGCTGCCAGCCCAGCCCGTCGATCAGGAAGACGCAGTTCCGGTCGGCCGCTGTCAGTTCCGTCATGGCGGCGGTGGTGCCGGGGACCTCCATGCCGGCCGCGAGGGTGGGCAGGAGGTCGGCCAGCGAGCCCGTGCCGTACTCGGGCACGGGGGCCGAGCTCACGGCGAGGGCGTGGGGCTGGTCCCAGTGAGGAGCGGACGGGGCGGGCACCGAGCGCCCTCCGTCAGGGGCGGCGGGCGGGGACGCGTGGGACATCAGCGGGCGACGTCCGCGGTCGCCTCGGAGAGGGACTGCGCGAAGGCGAGGGCCTGGCGCACCGTCTCCGGGCCGTCCCCGGCCTCGCTGACGCGCAGGCTGAGGTCGTCCGCCGTCGAGTTGCCCGTGTAGCCGTGGTCCGCCTCGCAGTTGGGGTCGCCGCAGGCCGCGGGCTCCAGGTCGATGCGGGAGACGGCACCCCAGCCGATGGTCAGGACGACCTCGCGGGGCAGGGTGCCCGGCGCGTACGACTCCGGATTGGCGACCACCCGGCTGACGACGACCGAGGAGATCCGGCCGAGCTTCACGGACTCGGTGGACGTCGTGGCGTACGGAGTGGGGGACGTGCTGTCCGCGGCCTGCTCATCGGTGTGGCTCACGATGAAGCGGTTGCCGGTGAGGACGAGCACGGTCACGTGCCGCCGTACCTCGTTGGCGTCGAACGTCGTCTCCTGATGGACCAGGTACGACCGGACGGCGTCGCCGCCGACAGCGGCCTCCACCGCCTCGGCCACGAGGGCCGGGTAGTAGCCGCTGCGCTCGATCGCCGCACGCAGCCCCTGGGTCGTCGTACTGGTCTTGGCCATGACGTCCATCCTACGGGGGCGCACTGACTGCGAGGGACCGCTCTGCCGTGACTGCCGGGGACGGATCAGTACACCGGAAGCGTCCGGGGACCGAGGTCGTCGCGGGCGGGCGGGCGCGCGAGCCGGACGGTGGCGCCGAGGACGCTCAGGCCGCGCGGGGCGACGACGACCGGCTCCAGGGAGACCGCGACGACCTCCGGGTGGTCGTCCACCAACCGGGACACGCGCAGGAGCAGCTCTTCGAGGGCGCCGACGTCGGCCGGTGCGGAGCCGCGCCAGCCGAAGAGGAGCGGTGCCGTCCGGATCGACCGGACCAGTGAGGCCGCGTCCCGGTCGGTGACCGGAATCAGCCGGTGCGCGGTGTCGCCGAGCAGTTGCGAGGCGGCCCCGGCGAGCCCGAAGGAGACCACCGCTCCGGCCGCCGGGTCGATGACGGCCCGGACGACCGTGTCGACACCGCGTGGGGCCATGCCCTGCACGACGGGCCGCAGCTCCTCGGGCCTGCCGAAGAGGCCGGTCAACTCGGCGTACGCCCGGCGCAGTTGTTCCTCGTCCGTCAGGTCCAGCCGTACGCCGCCCAGGTCGGCGCGGTGGCGCAGGTGCGGGGCGGTGGCCTTGAGGGCCACGGGGTAGCCGAGGGCGCGCGCCGCCGCGGCGGCCTCGTCGGGGGTGGGCGCGGGCCGGGCCTCGCGCACCGGGATGCCGTACCGGGCGAGGAGCTCGCACGTCTGGTCGGTGCCGAGCGTGAGGCCCTCCCCGCGCGCGAGGAGCGTGTCGATCTGGTCGGCGGCGCCCTTCTCGTCGATGTCCTCGTACTCGGGCACCTTTCCGGGGTCCGCGGCCTCGCGGCGCCACTGGGCGTACCTCACGGCTTCGGCGAGGGCCCGGACGGCGCGCTCGGCGGCGGGGTAGGCGGGGATGAGGTGGGTGTCTTCCGGCGGCCGGACGTCCTCCACGCGCGCGGGGGCCGGCCGCTCGTCGGGGAGCGGTACGGCGTGGGGTGCCGTGCTGGTGGCCCGGGAGAGGGCGTCCGCGAGTCCGCCCAGCTCCACGTGGACCACGAGGACCGGCTTGGCCGGGGCCGCGGCCGCCGCCGAGCGGAGCGCCTCGGCGAGGGCCTCGTCGGCGGCGGACGTCTCGCCCACCGCCGGTATGGCCGTCACGACCACGGCATCGCAGGTGTCGTCCGCCAGTGCCCGCGCCAGGGCCGCGTGGAAGTCCTCCGCCGAGGCCCCGGTCGTGAGGTCCAGCGGGGGCAGGGGGCTGAGTCCCTCGGCGAGGCACGCGTCGTACGTCAGGAGTCCCAGCGACTCCGAGTTCCCAAGGATCGCCACGCGGGGGCCGGTGGGCAGGGGCTGGCGGGCCAGCAGCAGGCCCGTGTCGACGAGCTCGGTGATCGTGTCCACGCGGATCACGCCGGCCTGTCGCAGCAGGTCGGACACGGTGGTGTGGGGCAGCCGCGTGGCCCGTACGGCGTGTCCCTGGGGTGCCGCCCCGCCGTGGCGGGCGCCCTGGACCACGACCAGCGGCTTGGCCGCGGCCGTGCGGCGCGCGAGGCGTGTGAACTTGCGCGGGTTGCCGATGGATTCCAGGTACATGAGGGCGACGTCGGTGTCCGGGTCGTCGAACCAGTACTGGAGCACGTCGTTGCCGGAGACGTCCGCGCGGTTGCCCGACGACACGAAGGTGGACACGCCGGTGACTCCGGTGACCCCTCCCCCGCGCCGGTGCAAGCGAGACAGCAGGGCGATCCCGATGGCGCCGGACTGGGCGAAGAGGCCGATCCGTCCGGGGCGCGGCATCTCGGGGGCGAGGGAGGCGTTGAGCCTGATGTCCGGCGAGGTGTTGATGATCCCGAAGGCGTTGGGCCCGATGATGCGCATGCCGTACGTCCTGGCCTGGCGCACCAGTTCGCGCTGGCGCTCGCGCCCCGCGGGACCGCTCTCGGCGTACCCGGCGGAGACGACCACGAGGCCCTGCACGCCGTGCTCTCCGCACTCGGCGACGACGTCCGGGACGTGCTCGGCGGGGACGGCGACGACCACGAGGTCGACGGGCTCGGAGATCTCGCTGATGGAGCGGTACACGGGGACCTGGTCGAGATCCTTCTCCTGTAGGGCCCTGTTCACGGCGTAGAGGCTCCCGGTGAAGCCCGCGTCCCGGAGGTTGGTGAGCACGTTGCGGCCGACGCCGCCGGGGGTGCGTCCCGCTCCGATGACGGCCACCGAGCCGGGGGTGAGCAGCCGCCGCACGGACCGGGCCTCGGCGCGCTGCTCCCGTGCGCGCTGGACGGCGAGGGAGCGGTCGGTGGGCTCCAGGTCGAACTCCAGGCGGACGACGCCGTCCTCGAAGCTGCGCTTCTGCTGGTACCCGGCGTCGGTGAACACCTTGATCATCTTGGTGTTGGCGGGGAGCACCTCGGCGGCGAAGCGGCGGATGTCCCGCTCCCGGGCGACGGCCGCGACGTGTTCGAGGAGGGCGGAGGCGACGCCCCGCCCCTGGTGGGCGTCCTGCACCAGGAAGGCGACCTCGGCCTCGTCGGCCGGGGAGGAGGCGGGCATCCCCTCGGCATCGATGCGGTCGTAGCGTACGGTGGCGATGAACTCGCCGCCGACCGTGGCCGCGAGTCCCACCCGGTCCACAAAGTCGTGGTGCGTGAAGCGGTGGACGTCCTTGGCGGACAGGCGAGGGTACGGCGCGAAGAAGCGGTAGTACTTCGACTCGTCGGAGACCTGCTCGTAGAAGCTGACCAGGCGCTCGGCGTCATCAACGGTGATGGGCCTGATGCGCGCGGTGCCGCCGTCGCGCAGCACCACGTCGGCCTCCCAGTGGGCGGGGTACTCATGCCGGTCCGACGAGGTCTGCATGGGCCCCAGAGTAAGACTCACGTACGACAACGTCGTGGGGCGGTCTCGCGTTCGAACACGACGCGGGGCAGTCTGGGGGAACACAAAAGCCGGAGCGCGGTCAGGCCGTGGGCCCGATCCGGTGCCACATCACGATGTGGGAGACTGGTCTAGACAATCCGGTCTAGACCAGTTGAGACAGCGATACATCTGAGACACCTGAAGGGCAGCATCACATGGCTGAGCGCCGCGTCAACGTCGGCTGGGCCGAGGGCCTCCACGCCCGCCCCGCCTCCATCTTCGTCCGGGCCGCCACGGCCTCCGGTATCCCCGTGACGATCGCCAAGGCCGACGGCACCCCCGTCAACGCGGCCTCCATGCTGGCGGTGCTGGGCCTGGGCGCCCAGGGCGGCGAGGAGATCGTGCTCGCCTCCGAGGCCGAGGGCGCGGACATCGCGCTCGACCGCCTGGCGAAGCTGGTCGCCGAGGGACTCGAGGAACTTCCCGAGACCGTCTGAGTGACGCGGTAAAAGGCCCGAAAGGTCACCCGCGCACACATGGAAGGGCTCGTCCGAATTATCGGGCGAGCCCTTCGCATTTCCTCTTCGCGGGCAGCAGAAATAATCCCCCGCGAATTCCACCCTCTTTGTATACGGCTCTCGTGTTAATGCCGCAGGCTCGTCATGTTTACGGGATGTTGCGAAGTTCTCACACGCTCCACGCGGTCGGTGCGACCGGGAAGCGGCCGGCCTGAACCGGGAAATCGCAGCCGGTGCGCGGCACTCGCGCGTTCGGTGTGCAGGGCGGTGATCGTCCGGGCCCGCTCACTGTCGCCGCGCGTGACGGCGTCCACGATGCCGCCGTGTTCGGCCCACGACTCGACGGGGTTGGCGGGCGCCTCCACCGCGTACATCCAGGCGATCTTGTGGCGCAGCTGGGCGAGAGTCGAGGTCAGCGCGGGGCTGCCGGAGGCCTGGGCGAGCGTCTCGTGGAACCAGCCGCCCAGGGAGCGCAGGTCGTCGCTGTTGCCCCGCCTGGCCCGCTCCTGGCCCAGCCTGACCAGGCCGCGCAGCACCTTCAGGTGCGCCTCGGTGCGGCGCTGGGCGGCACGCGCGGCGCCCAGCGGCTCCAGCAGCATGCGCATCTCCAGCAGGTCGGCGGCCTCCTGCTCGGTGGGCTCCGCGACGCACGCGCCCGCGTGCCGGCGGGTGACGACGAAGCCCTCGGCCTCCAGGGTGCGCAGCGCCTCACGCACGGGGACGCGGCTGACGCCGTAGCGGCGGGCGAGGAGTTCCTCGGTGAGCCGGCCGCCGCGCTCGTAGACACCCGCGACGATGTCATCACGGATCGCCGTGCATACCGAGTGCGCCGGAATACGCATGACCCGACCTCCGCCTTAATCCCCGTGAAACGTCATTGATTGACGTGTGTTCCAGCGACTCTATTGCAGTCGGCCGGAATTTCCGATGGCGGGTCCAAATCCAGGGATATTTTTTGGACAGGAGGTACGTCACAACGGACGAGGTACGTCACAACGACGAAAGCCCCGGCTCGGTGAGCCGGGGCCTCGTGGGGCGCGGGGTGTCAGACGTTCACGCCGTGCGAGCGCAGGTAGCCGACGGGGTCGATGTCCGAGCCGTACTCGGCCGTCGTGCGGGCCTCGAAGTGCAGGTGCGGACCCGTGACGTTGCCGGTCGCCCCGGAGAGGCCGATCTGCTGGCCGGGGGTGACCGTCTGTCCGACGGAGACGCCGATGGACGACAGGTGGCCGTACTGCGTGAACGTGCCGTCGTTCATCTTGATGACGATGTTGTTGCCGTAGGCACCGCCCCAGCCCGCCTCGACGACGGTGCCGGAGCCGACCGCGTGGACGGCCGTGCCGGAGGAGGCGTGGAAGTCGATGCCGGTGTGGCTGCCGGAGGACCAGACGGCACCGCCGGACTTGTAGCCGGTCGAGACGTACGAGCCGCTGACCGGGGCGACGAAGGTGTTGAGGCGCTTGCGCTCGGCCTCGCGGGCGGCGCGCTCCTTGGCCTCGCGCTCCTTCTTGGCCGCCTCCTCCGCGCGCTGCTTCGCGAGGGCCTCGGCCCTCTTCTGCGCGGCGGCCTCCTCGGCGGCCTGCTGCTGGGCGGCGGCCTGGGCGTCGATCTGCTCGGCCACCGTGTCGCCGATCTCGACGGCCTGGGTGAAGCCGGTCTGCTCGACGGAGGTCTCCGCGGCGAACGCCGGGGCGGACAGGGCGCCGATGACGCCTGTGGTGGTGAGCGCGGCGGCGCCGACGGCCTTCGTGGTCGCGCGTTTCATCCGGCTGGGACGACGGTGCTTCCCGGCGGCGCAGGTGTACGCCATGAAGTGGCTGGTCCTTTCCTTCCCTCTCGCCTACCGGGTTAGCTGACGGGTTCGGAGCAAGGAAGGTCTCCTACGGGCCCCCTTCACCAGGTGAAGGGCGTCCGATTCACCCCAGGGACTGCGGTGGGTCCCCGGCTCCCCTGGCTCGCGCCGTACGGGGACTCGGCGATGACTGTCCGGTGCCGCGGGTGCGGCGTACTGCTGACGAACAGCCGGACCGACGCTAAGCGGGCCCTCTTTGAAATCACAAACGGATCACGGGATTTGTAGCGCATGCCACAGGGCAGACACGCAACCTCTCCCGCAATACGGACATCCGGGGGCTCCGGTGACTCTTTCTTCACCGGAGCCCCCGGATGTGGCGGGACCGTGTCGGCCCGTGCTCCGGGCCGAGTGAGCGCCTACTCGGCGCGTACGACGGAGACTTCGCCGATTCCGAGGGCCCTGACGGGCTCCTCGATCTGCGCGGCGTCACCGACGAGGACGGTCACCAGACGGTCCACCGGGAAGGCGTTCACAACGGCCGCGGTGGCCTCCACGGTCCCGGTCGCGGCGAGCTGCCGGTACAGCGTCGCCTGGTAGTCGTCCGGCAGGTGCTGCTCGACCTGGTCGGCGAGGGTGCTCGCGACGGCGGCGGCCGTCTCGTACTTGAGGGGGGCGACCCCGACGAGGTTCTGCACGGCGACATCACGCTCGGCGTCCGTCAGTCCCTCGGCGGCGAGGGTGCGCAGCACGGTCCACAGGTCGTCGAGCGCCGGACCGGTGTTGGGCGTGTCGACGGAGCCACTGATGGCGAGCATCGCGGCGCCCGAGCCGTCGGGCGCGGAACGCAGCACCTGGCCGAACGCGCGCACACCGTAGGTGTAGCCCTTCTCCTCGCGCAGGACGCGGTCCAGGCGGGAGGTGAGGGTGCCACCGAGGCAGTACGTGCCGAGCACCTGGGCCGGCCACACGCGGTCGTGCCGGTCGGCACCGACGCGGCCGATGAGCAACTGCGTCTGGACGGCGCCGGGACGGTCCACGATGACGACACGGCCGGTGTCGTCGGCGGTCACCGCGGGCACCGGGCGCGGCTGGGCCGAGGAGCCGGTCCAGGCGCCCAGGGTGTCGCCGAGCAGCTCGTCCACGTCGACGCCGGTGAGGTCGCCGACGACGACCGCGGTGGCCGTGGCGGGGCGGACGTGCCTCTCGTAGAAGGCGCGCACGGCCGCCGAGTCGATGCCCTCGACCGTCTCCTCGGTGCCCTGGCGCGGGCGCGACATGCGCGAGGTCGCCGGGAACAGCTCCTTGGAGAGCTCCTTCGCGGCACGGCGGCCCGGGTTGGCGGTCTCGTGCGGGATCTCGTCGAGCCGGTTGCGCACCAGCCGCTCGACCTCGCTGTCCTCGAACGCGGGGGCCCTCAGGGCGTCGGCGAGCAGACCGAGCGCCTTGGGGAGCCGTGAGACGGGGACTTCGAGGCTGAGCCGTACGCCGGGGTGGTCGGCGTGTGCGTCGAGGGTGGCGCCGCAGCGCTCCAGCTCGGCGGCGAACTCCTCGGCGGAGTGCTTGTCGGTGCCCTCGGAGAAGGCACGGGCCATGATCGTGGCGACACCGTCGAGGCCCGTCGGCTCGGCCTCCAGGGGCGCTTCGAGGAGCACCTCGACGGCGACGACCTGCTGGCCGGGGCGGTGGCAGCGCAGCACCGTCAGACCGTTGTCGAGGGTGCCACGCTCCGGCGCCGGGAAGGCCCAGGGCCTGGCGTCGCCGGACTGGGGCTGCGGATGGAAGTCCATGGTCGCGAGCTCGGTCACTTGGCCGACTCCTCGTTCTCGTCGCTCACCGCGGCTTCGGCGGTCTCCTCGGCTGTCTCGGCGTCCCCGCCCTCGGCCGTGATCGGCTCGTACACGAGCACCGCGCGGTTGTCGGGCCGCAGCCGGGCCTGGGCGACCGCCTGGACCTCCTCCGCCGTCACTTCGAGCACGCGCTGGACGGCGGTCAGCGCGAGCTGCGGGTCGCCGAACAGGACGGCGAACCGGCACAGTTCGTCGGCGCGGCCCGCGACCGTGCCGAGCCGGTCCAGCCACTCGCGCTCCAACTGGGCCTGGGCGCGCTCCATTTCCTCGGCCGTGGGGCCCTGGGCGGCGAACCGGGCGAGCTCCTCGTCGACGGCGGCCTCGATGACCGGGACCTCGACGTCACCGGAGGTCTTCACGTCGAGCCAGCCCAGGGAGGGCGCCCCGGCGAGCCGCAGCAGGCCGAACCCGGCGGCGACGGCCGTGCGGTCGCGTCGCACGAGCCGGTTGTACAGGCGGGACGACTCGCCGCCGCCGAGGACCGTCAGCGCCAGGTCGGCCGCGTCGGCCTCGCGCGTGCCGTCCTCGGGGAGCCGGTAGGCGGCCATCAACGCGCGCGCGGGGACCTCTTCCTCCACGACCTCGCGCAGCTGCTCGCCGATGGTCTGAGGCAGGGAGCCGTCGCGCGGGGCGGGCTTGCCGTCGTGCCCGGGGATCGACCCGAAGTACTTCTCGATCCAGGCGAGCGTCTGCTCCGGGTCGATGTCGCCGACCACGGAGAGCACGGCGTTGTTGGGCGCGTAGTAGGTGCGGAAGAACGCGCGCGCGTCCTCCAGCGTGGCTGCGTCCAGGTCGGCCATCGAACCGATGGGGGTGTGGTGGTAGGGGTGGCCGTCCGGGTAGGCGAGGGCGGTCAGCTTCTCGAAGGCGGTGCCGTAGGGGACGTTGTCGTAGCGCTGGCGGCGCTCGTTCTTGACGACGTCCCGCTGGTTCTCCATGGACTCGTCGTCCAGTGCCACCAGCAGCGAGCCCATGCGGTCCGCCTCCAGCCAGAGGGCGAGCTCCAGCTCGTGGGCGGGCATGGTCTCGAAGTAGTTGGTGCGCTCGAAGCTCGTCGTGCCGTTGAGCGAGCCGCCCGCTCCCTGGATCTTCTCGAAGTGGCCGTTGCCCTTCACCTGGCCCGAGCCCTGGAACATGAGGTGTTCGAAGAGGTGGGCGAGGCCGGTGCGGCCCTTGACCTCGTGACGGGAGCCGACGTCGTACCAGAGGCACACCGCCGCGACCGGGGTCAGGTGGTCCTCGGAGAGCACCACCCGCAGACCGTTGGCCAGGCGGTGCTCGGTCGCTGTCAGGCCCCCGGAGCCTGCCTCGGCTGTGGCCGTGTGACCCATGGGCATGTACGTCCCTTCAATCGCGGAATCTGTCGTCGAAGCTGTCATGGAAAACCGCGTATGTCCTGCCGGTCCTGCCACTGTATGCAAGCGTGCGGACGGCTGGCGAAGTTCCCGGTTCCCGTACGCCCAGAGCGTGACTCCCGGAAAAGGGGCAGGCGGCGCCATCGCTGCTGTGGGCCAGGGGGAGCGGCGACGGCGCGATGTTGACGCGACGCCCGGGGCCGTCCTCTTCTCCTCGACCGATCTCCTCGCCCGAGTACGCGGGCGAACCCGTCTCCGCCCCTGCGGCGTACACGTCGGAACCCATCCCTCCACTGTGCTGACAGGCGCGTTCGGGCCTGCCCGGCGCCATGTCGAGTGGGCGGAGCAGAGCCCTTGGGGAAGGGGCGTGGTCGGGGTTGTCAGTGGGTCGGGCCACAATGGACCGCGTCAGATCCCGTTTCATGCCCCGGCAAGACTGTGAAGGAGCCGCAGCAGCGATGGCCCGCCGCAGCACGAAGACTCCGCCCGACGACCCGTACGAGGAGAAGATCCTCGACATCGACGTCGTCGACGAGATGCAGGGCTCCTTCCTGGAGTACGCGTACTCGGTCATCTACTCCCGAGCCCTGCCGGACGCCCGCGACGGCCTCAAGCCGGTGCACCGCCGGATCGTCTACCAGATGAACGAGATGGGCCTGCGCCCCGACCGTGGCTACGTGAAGTGCGCCCGCGTCGTCGGCGAGGTCATGGGTAAGTTGCACCCGCACGGCGACGCGTCGATCTACGACGCCCTGGTGCGCCTGGCCCAGCCCTTCTCCATGCGCGTGCCGCTGGTCGACGGCCACGGCAACTTCGGCTCGCTGGGCAACGACGACCCGCCGGCCGCCATGCGGTACACCGAGTGCCGGATGGCCGACGCGACCAGTCTGATGACCGAGTCCATCGAAGAGAACACGGTGGACTTCGCGCCCAACTACGACGGCCAGGAGCAGGAGCCGGTGGCGCTGCCCGCCGCGTTCCCGAACCTGCTGGTGAACGGCGCGTCGGGCATCGCCGTCGGCATGGCCACGAACATGCCGCCGCACAACCTGAGCGAGGTCATCGCGGCGGCCCGCCACCTGATCCGTCACCCGAACGCCGACCTCGACACGTTGATGAAGCACGTGCCGGGCCCCGACCTCCCGACGGGCGGCAGGATCACCGGCCTCGCGGGGATCAGGGACGCGTACGAGACCGGTCGCGGCACGTTCAGGATCCGCGCCACGGTGTCCGTGGAGAACGTGACGCCACGGCGCAAGGGCCTGGTCGTCACCGAGCTGCCTTTCACCGTCGGTCCGGAGAAGGTGATCGCCAAGATCAAGGACCTCGTCGGCTCGAAGAAGCTGCAGGGCATCGCCGACGTCAAGGACCTCACCGACCGCCAGCACGGGCTGCGCCTAGTCATCGAGATCAAGAACGGCTTCGTGCCGGAGGCTGTCCTGGAGCAGCTCTACAAGCTGACGCCGATGGAGGAGAGCTTCGGCATCAACAACGTGGCGCTGGTCGACGGCCAGCCGCTCACGCTGGGCTTGAAGGAGCTCCTGGAGGTCTACCTCGACCACCGCTTCACCGTCGTACGGCGTCGCTCCGAGTTCCGCCGCGGCAAGAAGCGCGACCGCCTGCACCTGGTCGAGGGCCTGCTCACGGCGCTGGTGGACATCGACGAGGTGATCCGCCTGATCCGCTCCAGCGACAACTCCGCGGAGGCGAAGCAGCGTCTCATGGAGCGCTTCTCGCTGAGCGACGTCCAGACGCAGTACATCCTGGACACGCCCCTGCGCCGCCTGACCAGGTTCGACCGCATCGAGCTGGAGTCGGAGCGGGACAGGCTGAACGCGGAGATCGCGGAGCTGACCCGCATCCTGGAGTCGGACGCGGAGCTGCGCAAGCTGGTGTCGGGTGAACTGGCCGCGGTGGCCAAGAAGTTCGGCACCCCCCGTCGCACGGTGCTCCTGGAGGCCTCCGGGGCCCCTGCCGCAGTGGTCCCGCTCCAGGTGGAGGATGCGCCGTGCCGCGTCCTGCTCTCCTCGACGGGCCTACTGGCGCGTACGGCGAACGGCGAGCCCTTCGCCCAGCAGGAGGACGGGCCGCGCACCAAGCACGACGTGATCGTCTCCGCCGTCCCGGCGACGGCCCGGGGCGAGGTGGGCGCTGTGACGTCGTCGGGCCGCCTGCTGCGGCTGAACGTCATCGACCTGCCCCAGCTGCCGGAGACGGCATCGGCACCGAACCTCTCGGGCGGCGCGCCGCTGTCGGAGTTCCTCTCCCTGGAGGACGACGAGACGCTGGTCTGTCTGACGACGCTCGACGAGTCCTCGCCGGGTCTGGCTCTCGGCACCGAGCAGGGCGTCGTCAAGCGTGTGGTCCCGGACTACCCGTCCAACAAGGAGGAGTTGGAGGTCATCACGCTCAGGGAGGGAGACCGGATCGTCGGCGCCGTCGAGCTGCGCACGGGCGAGGAGGACCTGATCTTCATCACGGACGACGCCCAGCTGCTGCGCTTCCAGGCCTCGATCGTCCGCCCGCAGGGCCGTCCGGCGGGCGGCATGGCCGGCATCAAGCTCACCGAGGGCGCGAAGGTCATCTCGTTCACGGCGGTGGACCCGGGGTCGGACGCGATCGTCTTCACCGTGGCGGGCTCCCGGGGCACCCTGGACGACTCGGTCCAGACGACCGCCAAGCTCACCCCCTTCGACCAGTACCCGCGCAAGGGCCGCGCCACGGGCGGTGTGCGCTGCCAGCGGTTCCTGAAGGGCGAGGACTGTCTGTCCCTGGCCTGGGCGGGCGCGACCCCGGCTCGGGCCGCCCAGAAGAACGGCACCCCGGTCGAGCTGCCCGAACCCGACCCGCGCCGCGACGGTTCCGGTGTGTCGCTGCAGAAGACGGTGTCGGTCGTCGCGGGTCCGGTCGTCTAGGCCCCGTCGCCTCCGTCGACCTCGTCAACCTGCTGTTCGGGGTCCTGTACGTAGCGGAGGACGCCCCACATGCTGTGCTCGTCGGCGTGTGGGGCGTCGTCCTTGCACGCCTCCAGCTCCTTGCCGAGGGCCGTGGTGTCGATGCCGGACCCGATGAGGACGAGCTGGGTGAGGCGGGGGTCGCCGGGCGTCCAGGGCTCGGGGTAGAACCGGAGGAACCGCCCTACGGCGTGCACGGAATAGCGGTTCCGTCGGTCGTGGGACCCGAAGTCGACGTATCCCTTGATGCGGTAGAGCCCCTCGGGCCGGCTGTCGAGGAACTCCATCAGCCGGCGTGGCTCGAGAGGCACGTCGGAGGTGAAGGCGAGGGCCTCGTAAGCGGTGTGCAGGTGTCCGTGGTGATCACCGCGCTCGTGCTCACCGTCGCCCTGGCCTTCTTCGCTTCCGTCCGCCTCTCCGTCCGCCTCCTCCAGCCGGAAGAGATCGTCGAAGGACAGTTGCCCGACCCGCTCCTCGCTCGGCCTGCAGTCGAAGAGGAACTCCGGGTCGATACGGCCGTACGTGGCGGGCACCACGGCGGCACCGTCGCTGAGGGAACGAACGAGTTCCAGAACCCGCTCGCGGTCGACCTCCGCGGTCCGGTCGAGCTTGTTGACGACGACGAGGTCGGCGAGCGCGAGGTGCCGGTCGATCTCGGGGTGCTTCTCGCGGGTCGCGCCGAACTCGGCGGCGTCGACGACCTCGACGAGCCCTCCGTACACGACCCGCGGGTTCTCACTGGCGAGCACCATGCGCACGAGTTCCTGCGGTTCCGCCAGCCCGCTGGCCTCGATGACGATGACGTCGATCCGGGCGGAGGGACGGGCGAGCCGCTCGAGGTACAGATCGAGCTCACTGACGTCGACGGCACAGCACAGGCAGCCGTTGCCGAGGGAGACGGTGGAGTCGCCGAGCGCCCCGGCCACGGCCATCGCGTCGATCTCGATGGCCCCGAAGTCGTTGACGATGGCCCCGATACGGCTGCCCCCGCTGCGGTGGAGCAGATGGTTGAGCAACGTGGTCTTGCCCGAGCCCAGGAACCCGGCGAGGACGAGGACCGGAATCTGCGACGGGTCCGGGGCTGGGTCCTGCGGCCGATCCGGCACGGGGTGCTGTGACCGACCCGGCGCCGGGCTCTGCCCCAGACCCGAACTCGACGATGTGCCCGAATTGCTGGCCTGGCTCAACACGCGCCCTTTCTCTCACCACTGCGTACGCCCGCTCACCACCGGTCTGTTCCCGAGAACGGCTCGTGCACCGGTTCTCGTCGGCGCCGGTCGACTCACGACCGGTCATGTGAGTGTCGACCCAGGATACGAGCGGGCCGAATCCTCGCGAGGTGAACGATTGTTCGCGGCGCTCGCGGGGCACACGTTGGGCATGGCGCCGGTGTACGCGACCCGCACTTCCCTCCGTGCGCCTCCTCTCCGCCTCCCAGCCGATCAGAGCCGCTCGGTGACACTGGGAGACGGCAAGCGCACCGCCCACCACTCACCGGTCCCGCGCCCATCGACTCACCTCGGCGACCGGCGGGGGGAGCCCGAATCGGGGGGTTGACATGGCCGCTCGCAAGACACGGCTGCGAAAACTGAGTTCCGCCGCGGCGGGGCTGTGTGCGGCCGCGACCACCCTGGTGTTCGCCGCACACCAACGACGACTGGAACTGACCCGGCTCCAGATCAGGCAACTGGAGCTGGCGGAACTCGCCCAACGGCGCCGGGCCCTGGCACACCAGCAGCGCATGCACTGGGAGCTGCTGGCGAAGGCGATAGACGACCCCTCCCTCGCCGCCGTGATCGACACTTACGACCAGAGCGTTCCCGCCGCGAAACGGCGTCAGTTCCTGTACGCGAACGCCTGGTACACCAGCGTCTTCCACCTCTACCGGGTGGGATCCCTCGACCAGCAGGAGTTGTACGGGCGCCTGCGTGAGCTGTTCCGGAGCCCGCTCATGTGCGAGTACTGGGAGGCGTCGAAGCACCAGCGCGCGTCCCTCAAGGCCTCGTCCGACGAGGCCAGGATCGGGCGCATGGTCGACGGTCTGCTCAGGGACATGGACGAGGCGGACACGGAGGAGTGGTGGGTGGTGGGCAACCCCCCGGTGGACTGACCCGAGGCCACGCGAAACCGCCCCCACACGCGCGAGTGATCTTTAGGCAGTCGGGCCACATACGGCGCAGTGGCCCCACTATTGTTGCCGCCACCAACCCTTCCCATCGTTAAGGACCGGTACCACCTTGAAGATCGTGCGCCGGATCGGTGTGCCTCCGAGTGCCCGTGGCAGTACCTCTGGAGCGACCTGCCCCGATGTGTTCGAGCTGAGCGACGGCAACTTCGCCGTCATCGGAACCGACGCCACCGAAACCCTGGAGCGTGAGCTTCCGGCCGACGCCGCTCGTGCCGACTACGAGCGCATCGTCATCGTCAGCCGCGAGACGCTCGTCCGCGCGAAGGCGGACATCCCCGACGCTTGAGCCCACCCCGCGGGCAGCGAGTCCACCCATGACTCGTTCCTTGAGAACTCCCCGGCCGCACGCCATCGATGAGCGATACCGGGGCGCACCGACCGAGCAGCGCACCACCTGCCACGTCTGCTCGCCCGACGCTCCTCAGGCCCGGCGCCAGAACGACGCCGGGCCTCACGCGCATCTCAGACCGCCACAGGCACCGCCACCGGGGGCACCGGCCCGACATACCGGGCAGCGGGGCGAATGATCTTCGTGTCCTGCGCCTGTTCAAGGATGTTGGCGCTCCAGCCGACCACTCGCGCCGCGGCGAACGTGGGGGTGAACATCTCTCGGGGCAGGCCGCACAGCTCCATGACCACGCCCGCGTAGAACTCGACGTTGGTGTGGAGTGCGCGCCCCGGTTTCAGCTCGGCGAGGATCGCCTCCACCTGGCGTTCGACCTCGACCGCGAAGCCGACCCGAGGGCCGCCGAACTGCTGGGCGATACCTCGGAGCATGCGTGAGCGGGGGTCCTCCGTGCGGTAGACGGGGTGGCCGAAGCCCATGATGCGGTCACCGGACAGGACGCGTTCGCGGATCCAGGGATCGATGCGGTCCCGGGTGCCGATGGCGTCGAGCGTGTCCAGCGCCCGGCTCGGAGCCCCGCCGTGGAGCGGACCCGAGAGCGCCCCGACGGCTCCCACCAGGCACGCCGCCACGTCCGCACCCGTCGACGCGATCACTCGTGCCGTGAACGTTGACGCATTGAATCCGTGATCAATGGTGGAGATCAGATATTGCTCGACCGCCCTCGCCCGTGCCGGATCGGGTTCCGAACCGGTCAGCATGTAGAGGTAGTTCGCGGCATACGGCAGATCCTCGCGCGGCTCCACCGGTTCGAGCCCCTGCCCCAGTCGGTGCAGTGCCGTGAGCAGGGTCGGTACGGCCGCCGACGCCGCCAGGGCGTCCGCGCGCCGCTGGTCCGCGTCGATGTCGTACACCGGCCGGAAGCCCTTCGACGCGCCGAGCAGCGACAGCGCCGTGCGCAGGCCGGACAGGGGGCCCGAGCGGGCACTCGCCGTGGCCACCGCGGGCAGCGCGGCGAGGACGTCGCCGGGCAGCCGGCGCAGGGGTCCGACCCGCTCGGCGAACGCGGCGCTCTGCGAGGTGTCCGGCAGGTCGCCGTGGACCATCAGGTGCCAGACGTCCTCGAAGCCGCGGGTCTGCGCGAGCTCGACGGCCGAGTACTGGCGGTAGTGGTAGAAGCCTTCCAGCCCTCTGACGTCACCCAGTGCGGTGTCGGTGACGACTACGCCCGCGAGTCCCCGCGGCACGTCGACGGAGGTGGACGTGGCCCTGTTGATCGGCATGCTTCCTCCTTGAACTTGATTCGAATGTCTATGATTGACTCAACCTCTGTCAATATTGATTGAATCAATACTTGGCTCTGTGGGTACGGTGACATCCATGAGGGATCAAGAAGGCCATCGGCTCAGCACCAAGGAGACCGCCGAGCTGCTCGGCGTGAAGCCCGAGACCGTGTACGCGTACGTGAGCCGCGGCCAACTCAGCAGCCGACGGGACACCGGCGGGCGCGGCAGCACCTTCGACGCCAGAGAGGTGACGGCCCTCGCCCGGCGCAACAGGCGTGACACCGGAGGAAGTTCCGCCCTCGGTGGCGTCGGCGACCTGTCCGTCCGCACCCGCCTCACCCTCATCGACACGGATCGCTACTACTTCCGCGGCGTCGACGCGACCGAGCTCGCCACCCACCACTCCTACGAAGAGGTCGCCGAGTGGCTGTGGACCGGCGAGCTGCGGCCGGGTGTCGTCTTCACCGCCCCGGAGGAGCCCGTCGCCGCCGCACGCCGGGCCGTCGCCGCGCTGCCGGAGCACAGTGAGCCCGTCGACCGGCTGAGGGTCGTGACGGTCGCCGCGGCGGCCGTGGACCCCCTGCGGTTCGACCTCTCCGAGGAGGCCGTTCTCGGTACTGCGCGCACCCTCATCCCGACCCTTGTCGCCGCCCTTCCGCCGGTCCTGCACACCCACCGCGACTCGGGCCCGCTGGCCCATCGCCTCTGGGCGCGACTCACCGGCCGCAGGCCCGACGAGGCGTCACTGCGCGTGTTGGACACGGCACTCGGGCTGCTCGTGGACCACGACCTGGCGGCGTCGACGCTCGCGGTCCGCGTCGCCGCGTCGGCCCGCGCGCACGCGTACGCCGCCGTGTCCGCCGGCCTCGGTGTCCTCGAAGGCCCCCTGCACGGCGCGGCCAGCGAATTCGCCCACCGGCTGCTGCTCGACGTCCTGGACCGGGGCACCGCGGTCCCCGCGATCGCCGACGAACTGCGCGCCGGACGCCGTGTGCCCGGCCTCGGCCACCGCCTCTACCCGGGCGAGGACCCACGCGCCCGTACGTTGTTCCAGCTCCTGGAGGACGTGCCCACGGCGGCTCCCGCGCTGGCGGCGGCCCGCGACATCGAGGCCACCGCGGCCCGCCACACACCCCTGCACGCCAACGTCGACCTGGCCCTCGCCGTCCTCTCGGTCACCTCCGGCATGCCCGCCTCCGCGGGTGAGACGGTCTTCGCCGTCGCCCGAACCGCGGGCTGGATCGCCCACGCCCTGGAGGAGTACGGGGAACGCCCGCTCCGTATGCGTCCGAGTGGGCAGTACGTCGGGGCCCGACCGCCCCAGCCACTGCCGGAATGAGCCCGGGCGCGTCCGGTGTGCCCTCGGCCGACCGCTCCCGAGTGGGAGTTGCACGCCCTCTGCGCACCTCCCATGCGCCCTTTTCACGCCCCCTTGGGCCGTCCGGAAGTCGCCGGGGCTCAAGTCAGGTTAGGCTCACCTCTGTGAGTACGTGCACGACCGCGTCGCGGCACTCCGGCGAGCCCCTCGCGGGGACCTCCGCCACCGCGAGGACCTGGCTGCTGCTGGAGCAGCCGGGCCCCTGGGGTGCCAAGGCGCTCACTTCGAGCCATCTGGACCCGGCCGTCGGCCGCGCCCTCGAAGCCGCCGCGGAAGGCAGCGGCGTGCGCGTGGCGCTCATCCGCCGCCCCGGCCGCCATGCGGACTGCCACGAGGTCCGCGAGCGTCGTGTGTACGCGGCCCACACCGTTCCCGGAAACGTGTGGCTGCACAGCACCACGACCACCGATCCGGAGCAGTTGCTCGACCTCGATTTCACCGCACTCGGTATGGGAGCCCCCCACACCTTCGACACCGTCCTGCGGGGGCGCCCCCACACAGGCGATCCGCTGGCACTCGTCTGCACCAACGGCAAGCGCGACCGCTGCTGTGCCCTCCTCGGCCGGCCACTCGCCGCCGAACTGACCGCCTCCGGAGTGGAGGGCGTCTGGGAGGTCACCCACCTGGGCGGTCACCGCTTCTCACCCACGCTGCTGGTCCTGCCGTCCGGATACGCGTACGGCCGCGCCGAGGCCCACCACGTCAAGGAGGTCCTCCAGGGCGTGCGGGAAGGCCGCGTCGTCACCGAGGGGTGCCGCGGCAGCTCCGCCTGGGAGCGGCCCGGACAGGCAGCCGAGCTGGCCGTGCGCACGGCGACGGGCGAGGACACGGCGGGGACCCTCACCGTCGTCGCCACGGAGGGCACGGTCCCGCGCTGGCGGGTTACCGTCGCCCACACCGACGGCCGCCGCTGGCAGGTGACCGTAGCCCAGAGCGCCTCACTGCCGCCCCGCTCGGAGAGCTGCGGTTCTCCCCTGGGCTCCCCCGCCCGGATGGACGTGGTGTCCGTACAGGAGCTGTCGGCCACGCCGCTGGCGAGCTGAAGAGAGATCCACGCCACACCCCTTCGGCGGGGATCGCACCTCCACGTACCTTCGTGGGTATGAGCCCCACTCCACCCGCACGTCGCCTGCGTCTCGGTCTGCCGCGGCGGGTGTTCTCACAGATACTGCTGATGCAGGTGGCGATCGCCGCCGGCGTCGCCGTGCTCGTGACCGGGCTGTTCCTCGCACCGCTCAGCCAGCAGCTGGACGACCAGGCGATGCGCCGCGCCCTCGCCATCGCACAGACCACGGCGGCGCAGCCGCAGCTCGCCGAGGACCTGCTGTCGACCAGGCCGTCCGTCGACGGCCCCGTACAGGCGGAGGCCGAGCGGATCCGCAAGGCCAGCGGAGCCGAGTACGTCGTCGTGATGAACATGGACGGCATCCGCTGGTCCCACACGGACCCGAAGCAGATCGGCGGCAGGGTCTCGACGGATCCGCGACAGGCCCTGGCCGGTCACGAGGTCATGCAGATCGACAACGGCACGCTGGGCCGCTCGGCCCGCGGAAAGGTGCCCCTGCGCGACGCCGAGGGGAAGATCATCGGCGCCGTCTCGGTCGGTATCGAGTACGACAGCGTGCGGGCTCGTCTGATCCACGCCATCCCGGGGCTCTTCGCCTACGCCGGAGCCGCCCTCGCCATCGGGTCGCTGGTCGCGTACCTGATCTCCCGGAGGGTCCAGCGGCAGACCCGGGACCTGGCCTTCTCGGACATCTCGTCGCTGCTGGCGGAGCGCGAGGCGATGCTGCACGGCATCAGGGAGGGCGTGGTCGCCCTGGACCGCGGCGGCCGCGTCCGCCTGCTGAACGACGAGGCGCAGCGCCTGCTGGGCATCGGCGAGGAGGCCGTCGGTCACTCCCTCGACGAGGCGCTCGGTGAGGGCCGTACGACCGACGTCCTGTCCGGCCGTGTGACCGGCACCGACCTGCTCACCGTCCAGGGCCAGCGCGTACTGGTCGCCAACCGGATGCCCACCGACGACGGGGGCGCCGTCGCCACCCTGCGCGACCGCACCGAGCTGGAGCAGCTCGGCCGTGAACTCGACTCCACACGCGGCCTGATCGACGCCCTGCGCGCGCAGGACCACGAGCACGCCAACCGCATGCACACCCTCCTGGGTTTGCTCGAACTGGAGATGTACGACGACGCCGTGGAGTTCGTCGGCGAGGTGGTCGGCGACCACAGGGCGACCTCCGAGCAGGTCACGGAGAAGATCCACGATCCGCTGCTCGCCGCGGTGCTCGTCGGCAAGGCCACCGTCGCGGCCGAGCGTGGCGTGGCCCTGTCGCTCTCGAACCGGAGCCTGCTGCCGGACCGGCTGATCGACCCCAGGGGACTGGTCACCGTCGTCGGGAACCTGGTCGACAACGCCCTCGACGCCGTCGCCGGCACCTTCAACGCGCGCGTGGAGGTCGAGCTGCGTTCCGAAGGGCGCACGGCGGTCCTCAGGGTGCGCGACACCGGGCCGGGCGTTCCGGCGGAACAGCGGGAGCTGGTCTTCGCGGACGGATGGTCCACCAAGAAGCCGCCCGCCCACGGCAAACGCGGCATCGGTCTCTCCCTGGTGCGCCGGCTCGCCGAACGGCAGGGCGGCAGCGCCCGCGTCACGGAGGCGAACGGCGGGGGCGCGGAGTTCGTCATCGTCCTGCCGGAGGCACTGACGGAGCCGGGACTGACGGATCCCGGACCGACAGGTCAGGCGTCCCCGGACCGTGAGCCCGCACCGACGCCCCCGCACCCACTCCAGCCGCCCGGCGGGGAGCCCGAGTCGGGCGACCCGCTAGCGTCGGGCCGCACCAGTGAGCGGGACGTCCCGCAGGAGTCCCAGGCCGCCGCGGCCACCAAGGAGGAGTCGTGATGTTCGAGGTCCTGGTCGTGGACGACGACATCCGGGTCGCGAAGGTCAACGCCGCCTACGTGGACAAGGTGCCCGGCTTCCATGTCGCGGGGCAGGCGCACAGCGCGGCGGAGGCGCTGCACCAGCTGGAGACGCTGCCTCGTCTGGACCTCGTCCTCATGGACCACTACCTGCCGGACCGGACGGGCCTCGAGGTGGTCCAGGAGATGCGGCGGCGCGGCCTCCAGGCGGACGTGATCATGGTGACGGCGGCCCGCGACGTCTCGACCGTCCAGGCGGCGATGCGGCAGGGGGCCCTGCAGTACCTGGTCAAGCCGTTCGCGTTCGCCGGCCTTCGCTCCAAGTTGGAGGCGTACGCGGAACTCCGTCGCACCCTCGACGGTGGCGGTGAGGCCGAGCAGGCCGAGGTGGACCGGATCTTCGGCGCCCTCTCGGCGAGCGGCGAACCCGACCTTCCCAAGGGCCACTCCGCCACGACCACGGAACTCGTACGCCGCGCCCTGATGTCCGCCGAGGGCCCGCTGTCGGCCCAGGAGATCGCCGAACAGACCGGTCTGAGCCGCCAGACCGCCCAGCGCTATCTGAAGCTCCTGGAGCGTACGGGACGGGCCACGCTGACCCTCAAGTACGGCGACGCGGGCCGCCCGGAGCACCGTTACGTGTGGGCGACCCGCGCCTGAGTCGCCTGGAGCGTCCCGGGCCCGTGCTGCCCCGGGGCTCAGACCGCCCCGGCCCCCGTCAGCGACCGCACCTCGGTCTCCGCGTGCCTGGCCTCGTCCGGCTCCCCGGCCGAGACGACCGTGCCGAGCCACCCAGCGAGGAAGCCCAGCGGGATGGAGACGAGGCCCGGGTTCTCCAGCGGGAAGTACTGGAAGTCGACGCCGGGGAAGAGCGATTCAGGGCTCCCCGACACCACCGGTGAGAGCAGCACGAGCGCAACGGCGGGTACCAGTCCCCCGTACACCGCCCACACCGCACCACGCGTGGTGAACCGGCGCCAGAACAGCGAGTAGAGCAGCACGGGGAGATTGGCCGAGGCGGCGACCGCGAAGGCGAGACCCACGAGGAAGGCGACGTTCAGGTCCCGGGCGAGCAACCCCACTCCGATCGCGACCGCACCGGTCCCGACCGCCGCGGCACGCGCGACGGCCACCTCGCTGCGTGGCTTCCCACGCCGACGCCGCAGCGACGCGTACAGATCGTGCGCCACGGAGGCCGACGAGGCGAGCGTGATCCCGGCGACGACCGCGAGGATGGTGGCGAAGGCGACGGCGGCGACGACCGCGAACAGGACCGCTCCGCCCGTGGAACCCGGTCCACCCCCCAGATCGAGCGCCAGCAACGGAACCGCCGTGTTCCCGGCCGCGTTCGATCGCCGTACGGCATCCGGGCCGACGATCGCCGCCGCACCGAAGCCCAGCACGATCGTCATCAGGTAGAAACCGCCGATCAGCCCGATCGACCACACCACCGAGCGACGCGCGGCCCGTGCGGTGGGCACGGTGTAGAAGCGCGACAGGATGTGCGGCAGCCCGGCCGTGCCCAGCACCAGGGCGAGCCCCAGGCTGATGAAGTCCAGGCGTGCGCTCCAGTCCCCGCCGTACTTCAGTCCGGGCGCGAGAAACGCGTTTCCGTGCCCGCTGCGCTCCGCCGCCGTGCGCAGCAAGTGGTTGAAGTCACCGTGGAACCGCATCAGTACGAGCACGGTCAGCGTGATCGCCCCAGCCATCAGCAGGACCGCCTTGACGATCTGGATCCACGTGGTGGCCCGCATCCCTCCCAGGGACACGTAGACGACCATGAGCGCGCCGACCCCGATCACCGTCCAGGCCCTGGCTGCCTCACCCGTCCCGCCCAGCAACAGCGCGACCAGGGTGCCCGCCCCCACCATCTGCGCCACCAGGTACAGAACGGACACGGTCACCGAGGAGGTTCCCACCGCGATCCGCACCGGCCGCTCGCTCATCCGGGACGCGACCACATCGGCGAGCGTGAACCGCCCGCAGTTGCGCACCAGTTCGGCCACCAGGAACAGCACCACAAGCCAGGCCACCAGGAAACCCACCGAGTACAGCAGCCCGTCGTACCCGAAGAGCGCGATGAGCCCCGAGATCCCGAGGAACGACGCCGCCGACATGTAGTCGCCCGCGATGGCAAAACCATTCTCCATCGGGGAGAACAGCCGCCCGCCGGCATAGAACTCCTCCGCGGAACCACGCCGGTTGCGGCTCACCCACGTCGTGATCCCCAGCGTGACCGCGACGAACGCGCTGAAGAGCAGCAACGCCAGCGTCTGATGGTTGCCGGTCACCGCTCTGCCCCTCTGACGCCCCGCGTCAGCTCCTGCGTGTCCCACCGCAGGTCGAGCGCCGCCCGGTCCCGGCGCAGCCTCGCATGCCGCACATACGCCCACGTGAACAGGAACGTGGTCAGGAACTGTCCGAGCCCCGCCAGCATCGCCACGTTCACCGCGCCCGCCACCGGCCTCGCCATCAGCTCGGGCGCGGTCGTCGCGGTCACGACGTAGCTCACGTACCAGGTGAAGAACACCGCGACGCCCGGGACCACGAACCTCCGGTACCGGCCGCGCACCTCCTGAAAGGCCGCGCTGCGCTGCACTTCCCGATAGATGTCGACGGCGCCCCCGCTCCGGACGCCGTCACCCCGGTCGACGGACGGTGCGACGAAGGCGGGAGCCCCCGTACCGTCCAACTCGCCCCAGCCTGAGGCCAGCGCGTCGTACCAGGGGTCCCATTCGACCGAGCTCTCGGGCCCGCCCCCGCTTCCGCCGGGCAGGCCATTCCTTGACTGCATGCCCAAGCATGGACAGAACGGCAGGATCCCCGACTCTTCTTCCCCCCACCTTTCACCCCATCAGGTGACTCATCCCGTCGAGGCGTTCCCCGCCCAGGCCAAGCGCAGCGCTACGCGTCGATGCGCGACCGGTCCAGCGTCGCCGCCGAACTGGAGATGAACTCCTTGCGCGGGGCGACGTCGTTGCCCATCAGGAGATCGAAGACCTGCTCGGCGGCCTCCAGGTCGGAGAGGTTGATCCGGCGCAGGGTGCGGTGACGCGGGTCCATCGTGGTCTCGGCCAGCTGGTCGGCGTCCATCTCGCCGAGGCCCTTGTAGCGCTGGATCGAGTCCTTGTAGCGGATGCCCTTGCTCTGGAACTCCATGAGCTTGTCGCGCAGTTCGCGGTCCGAGTACGTGTACACGTACTTGTCCTGGCCCTTCTTGGGCTGGATCAGCTCGACGCGGTGCAGCGGCGGGACCGCGGCGAACACCCGGCCCGACTCGACCATGGGCCGCATGTAGCGGTGGAACAGCGTCAGGAGCAGAGTCCGGATGTGGGAGCCGTCCACGTCGGCGTCGGTCATCATGATGATCTTGCCGTAGCGGGCGGTGTCGATGTCGAAGGTCCGGCCGGATCCGGCTCCTATGACCTGGATGATCGCGCCGCACTCGGCGTTCTTGAGCATGTCCGTCACGGACGACTTCTGGACGTTGAGGATCTTGCCGCGGATCGGCAGCAGCGCCTGGAACTCGGAGTTCCGGGCGAGCTTGGCGGTGCCCAGCGCGGAGTCACCCTCGACGATGAAGAGTTCGCTGCGCTCCACGTCGTCGCTGCGGCAGTCGGCGAGCTTGGCGGGCAGCGTGGAGGACTCGAGAGCGGTCTTCCGGCGCTGCGCGTCCTTGTGCTGGCGCGCCGCGATGCGGGTACGGGCGGCGGCGACGGCCTTCTCCAGGACGGCGCGCGCCTGTGCGGCGGCGTCACGCTTGGTGGAGGTCAGGAATTCCTTGAGTTCCTTGGTCACCACGTTCGCCACGATGCGACGGGCCGCCGAGGTGCCGAGGACCTCCTTGGTCTGCCCCTCGAACTGGGGCTCGGCGAGACGCACGGTGACGACGGCGGTGAGGCCCTCGAGGGCGTCGTCCTTGACGATGTCGTTCTCGGCGACACGCAGCATCTTCTTGGACCGCAGCACCTCGTTGAGAGTGGCGGCGATGGCCTGTTCGAAACCCGCGACGTGGGTGCCGCCCTTGGGGGTGGCGATGATGTTCACGAACGACTTGAGCGTGGTGTCGTAGCCGGTGCCCCAGCGCAGGGCGATGTCGACGCCGAGTTCGCGGGTGACCTGGGTGGGCGTCATCTGGCCGTGGTCGTCCAGGACCGGGACCGTCTCCCGGAAGGTGCCCTGCCCGGACAGACGGAGGACGTCGCAGACCGGCTTGTCGGTGGCCAGGTACTCGCAGAACTCGCTGATGCCGCCGTCGAAGCGGAAGGACTCCTCGCCCTTGCTGCCGTCCTCGCCCAGGCCGTACTCGTCGCGGACGACGATGGTCAGGCCGGGTACCAGGAAGGCGGTCTGACGGGCGCGCTGGTGCAGCGTGTCCAGGGCGAGCTTGGCGTCCTTGAGGAAGATCTGGCGGTCGGCCCAGTACCGCACGCGGGTGCCGGTGCGGGTCTTGGGGATCTTCTTGGCCTTGCGCAGGCCGCTCTTCGCCTCGAACTTGGCGTCCGGGCCCATGGCCGCGAAGCTGCCGGGTACACCGCGCCGGAAGCTGATGGCGTGGGTGTGACCGGCGCGGTCGACCTCGATGTCCAGTCGCGCCGAGAGCGCGTTCACCACGGAGGCGCCCACACCGTGCAGACCACCCGAGGCCGCGTACGAACCGCCGCCGAACTTGCCGCCGGCGTGCAGCTTGGTCATGACGACCTCGACTCCGGAGAGTCCGGTCTTGGGCTCCACGTCCACGGGAATGCCGCGGCCGTTGTCCCGCACCTCCACGGAGGCGTCGTCGTGGAGGATCACCTCGATGTGGTCGCAGTACCCCCCGAGGGCCTCGTCCACCGAGTTGTCGATGATCTCCCACAGGCAGTGCATCAGTCCCCGGCTGTCGGTGGACCCGATGTACATACCGGGGCGCTTGCGCACGGCCTCGAGCCCCTCGAGGACGAGCAGGTGCCGCGCGGTGTAGTTGGAGCCATCCCGGTCTGCTCCGGTCAGCAGCGCTGTGGACGGCACGGACGTATCGGCGGTCACGCGGTTCGCTCCTCGCTTAATTTCAGGTGGGGTCCTCTGGGGTAAGGACTCGGCTTCGGTCGCCGTTCAGAGGGTACCGAGGCCTGGTAGAGCCGATGTAACGCCACCCTCGTCTGAACTCAGACTAGTCCAGGCTCGCACGAGCGTTCGATCCCTCGATGGAGTGAAGTACATATCACGTTCCCTTCGAGGCATGAACCATTTAGGCTCCGGGCACGTCCTCATGAACAACCGGCAACCCAGCCGGGAGGACAAGACAACCGACAGACAGCGCGAAATCCGTACGACACGAAGACACGCACTACGGCTCATTCGCCGCCAACCGGCAGCAGACAGCCGGCCTGGAAAGATTTTTTCGAGGAAAAGCCGCGAGCGGGAACGTTTTCGGCCTGGTTGGATGTTGACCCTGGTACGACAGCTCGTCGAGCTAGAGAAGAGGCGACGTGACTACTGTTCTGACCCCCGCGAGCCCGCTGACGGCCGCTGACCGATGCGACCGTTGCGGCGCACAGGCCTACCTGCGCGTCGTTCTGCTGAGCGGTGGCGAACTGCTCTTCTGCGCTCACCACGGTCGCAAGTTCGAGCCGGAGCTCAAGAAGATCGCCGCAGAGATA
This sequence comes from Streptomyces spongiae, assembly GCF_009377185.1. GTDB lineage: Bacteria > Actinomycetota > Actinomycetes > Streptomycetales > Streptomycetaceae > Streptomyces > Streptomyces spongiae. The sequence continues at coordinate 9,210 of NZ_VJZC01000016.1, read as the reverse complement.
CAGGACGAGACGGAGCGGCTGACGTCCGCTCCGGCAAGCGCCGGCGACGAGGAACGCTGACACCTCGCACCAAACGACGAGCCAGCGCCGGCACAGGCCGGTAACATGGGCGGCACCCCCGCATACAGGGGGTGGCCGCCCGTACTCGTACGGCGAGCACTCACGCCGGGCACTCGCACTCGCGCACTCCGTCCGGCACTTGTACGTAGCGGACCCCGTCCGCCACACGTACGTAAGGGAACTCACTCCGCAGGGGCATCACGTTCAGCGCCCCCAGCCCAGCGTCCGGATGATCTCCGAGACCCGGGTGTAGACCCCGGGGTTCCCCCGCTGACCACACCCGGTCCCCCAGGACACCAGACCGATCACCTTTCCCTGGGCGACCAGCGGGCCGCCACTGTCCCCCTGGCAGGCGTCGCGCCCGCCCGCGAGCTCCCCGGCACACACCATGGAGCCGGCCTTGTACGTCCCGTCCTTGCTGCCTGCGTACGCCGCCTCGCAGACCGCGTCGGAGAGCACCTTCACGCGTGCGGCGCGCAGAGTGCGGGCGTAGTCGCCGGCGCCCGTGGTGTCACCCCAGCCGTAGACCACGGCTCCTGTGTCGGGCCGGTATCCCGAATCCCCCGCTGCCGCCATCCGGATGACCGCGCGCTCGGGGAGCGGCGAGGCGAGGGTGAGGACGGCGAAGTCACCGGCGTTCGTGTCGCTGTCATAGTTCGGGTTGACCCAAGCGGTGCGTACGGGGATCTCCTTGCCCTCGGCCGAGAAGAGGTCACCGCGCCCCTCGATCACCTTCAGGTCTCGAACCTTTTCCGGCGGCGTCCCCAGCACCGCCCCGCTCAGACAGTGGGCCGCTGTCAGCACCGTCGAGCGGCCGACCGCCACGCCGCCGCAGAACTGCCCGGCCCGCGCACCTCCGAACCGGTCACGGCTGGACAGCGCCACCGTCCAGGGGCTCTCGGAGATCTCGACCGGATAGCCGCCGATGACGACGTCGGCTGCCGCCGGGGTTGCGGGTGATGCCAGTGGTATCGCACCCACTGCGGCAGCGAGGGCCGATACTCGGGCAACTGATCGTCGCATGCGAGCTCCTCACTCTGGGACATTCACTGCACACCCAGGGTGATCCACCGGGCGGCAGCCCGCATGCGCGCACAGGTCGAAGGCCCGGTCTCCACAGTGGAGACCGGGCCTTCGCGTGCGTACGAGTGAGGACTAGTCCAGGTAGTCGCGCAGCACCTGCGAACGCGACGGGTGACGCAGCTTCGACATCGTCTTGGACTCGATCTGGCGGATGCGCTCGCGCGTCACGCCGTAGACCTTGCCGATCTCGTCGAGGGTCTTCGGCTGACCGTCGGTGAGACCGAAGCGCATGGACACGACGCCCGCCTCGCGCTCGGACAGGGTGTCGAGAACGGAGTGCAGCTGCTCCTGCAAGAGTGTGAAGCTGACCGCGTCGGCCGGGACGACGGCCTCGGAGTCCTCGATGAGGTCACCGAACTCGCTGTCGCCGTCCTCACCCAGCGGTGTGTGCAGCGAGATCGGCTCACGGCCGTACTTCTGGACCTCGATGACCTTCTCCGGGGTCATGTCGAGCTCCTTGGCCAGCTCCTCCGGGGTGGGCTCACGGCCCAGGTCCTGGAGCATCTGACGCTGCACACGCGCGAGCTTGTTGATGACCTCGACCATGTGCACCGGGATACGGATGGTGCGGGCCTGGTCGGCCATCGCTCGGGTGATCGCCTGGCGGATCCACCAGGTGGCGTACGTGGAGAACTTGTAGCCCTTGGTGTAGTCGAACTTCTCGACCGCGCGGATCAGACCGAGGTTGCCCTCCTGGATGAGGTCCAGGAAGAGCATGCCGCGGCCGGTGTAGCGCTTGGCCAGTGAGACCACCAGGCGGAGGTTGGCCTCCAGGAGGTGGTTCTTGGCGCGGCGGCCGTCCTCGGCAATGATCTCCAGCTCGCGCTTGAGCTTGGGGGCGAGCTTGTCGGCGTTGGCCAGCTTGTCCTCGGCGAACAGGCCGGCCTCGATGCGCTTGGCGAGTTCGACCTCCTGCTCGGCGTTGAGCAGGGGGACCTTGCCGATCTGCTTGAGGTAGTCCTTGACCGGGTCGGCGGTGGCACCGGCCGCGGCGACCTGCTGCGCCGGCGCGTCGTCCTCGTCCTCGTCGGAGAGCACGAAACCGGCGCTCTCGCCGCCCTCGGGCTCCTCGCCGCCCTTGCCGGGCGCCGGGGTCTCCTCGAGCGCCTCGTCCTCGAGAAGCTCGGCGTCGTCCTTCTTGGAGGTCGCCTTCTTGGCCACCGTCTTCTTGACGGCGGTCTTCTTGGCGACGGTCTTCTTGGCAGTCGCCTTCTTGGCGGCGGCCCTCTTCTCGGGCGCGGCGCCCTCGGTGGGATCGTCGACGGCAGGCGCCGCCGGAGCTGCTGGGGCAGTGGCCTTCTTCGCGGTCACCGTCTTCGCTGCCACGGTCTTGGTGGCGGTGCGCTTGGCCGGACTCTTCGCTGCGACGCTCTTTCGGGTGCGCTTGGGCTCTGCGGCACTGACCATCAGCGTCACACCCTCTTCCTCAAGGATCTGGTTGAGGCTGCGCAGTACGTTCTTCCACTGAGTGGCCGGAATCTGGTCAGCTTCGAAGGCTCGACGCACGTCGTCGCCGGCGATCTGCCCCTCAGCCTTTCCCCGCTCAATGAGCGCCATGACAGAGACGGACTCGGCGATCTCCGGCGGGAGCGTACGGGATGTGCTGGCCGACACGAACAACCTCTCGGAACGTTGGAAAACGGCTTCCGGCCCCGTCCACTGTGGACAGGAACCGACGACCGCCGACTGGGGATGGGCCGACGGCGCGGGCGGGGGGCCGGGAAGATGCACAGCGCCATGAGTGGCGTCCGTATTCCCTCCTCGACTGTCACCTCTTAGGTCATCGCGCTGTCCCGAAGAGCGTTACGCCCAATCCGCGTGGCCCGAGTCACACCCCGTAAGCACTCAGATAAATCCAAATGTGGTCAGATGCGGTCAGGAGTGGCTGTGACCGGCTCCACCCGGCAGCATTTCACCCCTGCGCCGCCGAGCCCGTCGGTTCCCTGAGGAGCCGACGGGGTCCGATCGAGACACGGGACGGTCGGCCGGGCGGCGCCCGGACGGGACATGCTCCCGCGCCACTGCCGCTCCCGGCGGGCGATCAGTGCTCGCGCGGGGAGGGTACGACGCGCTCCACCTCGGGGTGAATGGTGAGCAGTTGACGCATCGCCGCCTCCGCCGCCGCGCCGTCACCGGTGGCGAGGGCCTCGACGATCCGGGCGTGATGCCCCAGCGACGTCTCGTTGGGACGGTCGCAGCCGATGACCGGACCTCCGGAGACCTGGAGGGCAGCGGAGACGATGCCGGAAAGGTGCTCGAGCATGCGGTTGCCCGCGACCTGGATGAGCATCGAGTGGAACTCGGCGTCCGCGCGAGCGAAGGTCAGCGAGTCGCCCTGGCCCATGGCGTGCCCCATGATCTCGACCATGTCGCCGAGCCGCTGCTGGACCTCGTCGCGTCCGTGCCCGGCGGCCAGGCGGGCGGCGAGCGGTTCGATCGTCCAGCGCAGCTCGCTCAGCTCGCGCCGCTGGTCGTCGCGCTGCGGCCCGAAGGCCCGCCACTCGATGATGTCCGGATCGAGCAGGTTCCAGTCGCAGACGGGACGCACCCGCGTACCGACGTTGGGGCGGGCACTGACCAGCCCCTTCGCCTCCAGGACGCGGAGCGACTCACGGACGACGGTGCGGGAGACCTCGAACCGCTGCCCGATCTCCTCGGGCACGAGCGGCCGGTCCGCACCGAGGTCACCGGAAACGATCATCTGACCCAGTTGCTGGACGAGTTGGCCGTGCAGGCCGCGGCCGCGGCTGCCCGCGGTGCGTCGGCCCACACGCCCCAGTTCGGGATCGGCGCTCTCCCAGGCAGGGGTGCCGACGCGCTCGGCTCCGGGGGCCTCGGCGTAGGGGTAGCGGTCGAGTCCGCCCGGGCCGGCCAGGCCGGAGTCTGCGGAGCGGGCGGCGGTCATCATGGTGTGCGCAAGGGTACTCACGCATCCTTTGTCGGCGCCGGCCTCAACTCCCTTGAGGTCTTTGGTGAAAAACACACGAAAGGGTGATCGCTCACCCCGTCGCAATTGACGCCTTATCGGAAAGAAACGGGCGATCTTCGAGGAGTTGCGCGCAAGGTGGGAACGAGCGGATGCGGACGGTAGTCAGAAGGCACCCGTCTCCCGGAAGTCAGAAGACACCTGCCTCCCTCATCGGACCCTGCTTCGCAGGGTCGTGAGCAGATAGGTGCCGAGCAGCGCGGTCAGGGACAACAGCAGTGCGCCACCCACGGGTTGAGCGATCATGCGCGCCGCGACGGTCAGATAGCGCTCTCCCCCGAAGGGCCACTGCATCAGGGGCAGCTCGTGCAGCCGCGCCGAGAACCCGGCCGCCGTCCGCACGGTCGCCCTCTCCAGAACCTTGTGCACGAGGGGCACGACGAGGACCGGCACGGCGAGCACCGCGGCGAGCCCCGCGGTCGTGGACCGGAAGATGCCGGCGGCCAGCACTCCCGCCCAGGAGCACCCCACGACGAGGCCGATCCAACTGGCGCTCAGCGGAAGCCAGTCGGCGGGAACGTCGACGAGCTCCTGCCCGTGGACGAGGTAGAGCACTTCGAGATCGCAGCCCACCGTGAGGAAGGCCAGCATCAGCGCGGTGGCCGCGGCGACAAGGAGTTTCGCGGTGAGCAGCCCCAGTCGGCGGGGGACCGTGCCGCGATCCGCGGCGAGGGCGGGATGGCGGAACTCGTCGCCGAAGGCGATCGCGCCGAGGAAGCCCGCACCCAGCGCGGCGGGCGGCAGTGGCAGTTCCCGCGGCCAGGCCGCCAGCAGGCGTGGCTGGGGGGTGTGACCGACGCACGCGAGGACCACGGAGACGACGGCGGAGGTGGCCAGTACGGCGGCCACGGTGAAGAAGCCGGTGCCGACTCCGGCGGCCCGGCGCAGTTCGTAGCGGAGCGGGCGCAGAGGGCTCGGGGCCGGGCGGACGCTGACGGGAGGAGGGAGCGCCGGGAGACCCGCGGGCTCCGACGACCTCACCTTGTGCGACGGCACGCCCTCGACGCGCTCGTTCTCTTCGGTCGAGCCGGCGTCGCCGGGGGGAGGCGATGGCACGCCGTCCGCGGCGGACAGCGGGCCCATGTCCCCGATCTCGTCGGCGAGTTGGTGTACGAGGATGCCGTGCCGGAACGCGGTCTCCCCGACATCGGCGCAGCTACTGCCGTACACGGAGAGCCGGTTGCCGTCCTCGCGCACCACCTCGACGGAACGCCGCGCGGTCCGGGCCTCCTTGGTGAGCAGGGCGCCCAGGCGGGCGGCGTACGGGCTGCGGACGACGACACGGGGGCGGAGCCGGGTACGGGCGAAGGCGGCCGCCTCCTGGTCGGCGACGAGCCGCCCCTCCTCCAGCGTGACGACCCGGTCGGCTGTCTGTGCCGCTTCCTTGGGGTCACGTGTCGTGAACAGCACCGTGCCGCCCTGGAGAGCGTGAGCGCGCAGAATCCCGTGCAGCCAGCGGCTCTCACGGACGGACAGCCCCCGGGCCGGATCGTCGAGCACGAGGGTGTGCGGGTCGGCCAGCAACGCGCAGGCCAGCCCCAGACGGCGGTCCATGCCGCGTGAGAGCGTCCCCAGCCGTTCGTCGCGAAGACTGGAGAGGCCCACGACGTCGAGGACGTCGTCGGCACGCTGCACCGGCACGCCTGCCGCGGCACACAGCATGCGGAGGTGACCGCGGACCGTCCGGGCCGGGTGGCCGGGCACGTCCCCGAGGAGGACACCCACCTCGCGCGACGGATGGGCGATGCGGTGGAGGGGGCGACCTCTGAAGTAGGTGATTCCGCGGCCCTGTTGCAGTGCGAGCATGAGCCGCACCGCTGCCGTCTTGCCCGCGCCCGGTGCGCCGAGCAGCACGGTGACGTAGCCGGAGAGAGCCTCGAAGGAGACGTTGTCGACGGCGGGCGGAAGCTCCTTGCGAGGGGTGCTGGTCAGTCCGATGGCCTGGATCACCCACAGCAAGATAGCGCGTTATGTCCGGTTTTCTATGGTGTCAGACCTCGGGGCGCAGCATCGGCGGGTTGAGGAGCGTGGCCCCTCCCGCGCGGAAGAGCTGGGCCGGTCGGCCTCCCTGGCGCGTGGTCGTCCCGCCGGTGGGCACCAGGAAGCCGGGTGTGCCGGTCACCTTGCGGTGGAAGTTGCGCGGGTCGAGGGCCACCCCCCACACCGCCTCGTAGACGCGACGCAGCTCACCGACGGTGAACTCGGGTGGACAGAAGGCGGTGGCCAGCGAGGAGTACTCGATCTTGGAGCGCGCCCGCTCCACGCCGTCCGCGAGGATCTGCGCGTGATCGAAGGCCAGTGGCGCCACCGGCTCGCCGTCGCGGCTGTAGCCGCCCTGCTGCAGCAGCTCCTCCACGGGCGCCCAACGCGCGATGTTGGCGTCGCCACCCGCCCTGGGTGCGGGCAGGTCGGGGGCGAGTGCCAGGTGGGCGACGCTGACGACCCTCATCCTCGGGTCACGCTTGGGGTCGCCGTACGTCGCGAGCTGTTCCAGGTGCGCGCCGTTGTCCTGTGCCGGGGCGGCAGGATCGTGGGCGCGCAGCCCGGTCTCCTCCGCCAACTCGCGCGCGGCGGCCTGGGCCAGGTCCTCGTCGGGCCGCACGAACCCGCCGGGCAGTGCCCACCGCCCCTGGAACGGCTGCTCGCCCCGCCGTACCGCCAGCGCACAGAGGGCATGGCGGCGCACGGTCAGCACGACCAGGTCCACGGTGACGGCAAAGGGCGGAAAGGCTGACGGGTCGTAGGGCATGCCGCGATCATAGTCGTCTCCCTGACGATAAACACGCCCTTCGTCGACCACCTCCTCGGCTGATCCACTTCTGTCCGGTACGGCCCCTGTGAGTCGCCGCCGTCAGGCCGTTCGATCACATGTCGTCCGAGGTCACACTCCCAGCTGAAGTCCGTCGGCCGCCTCCTCGACCATGGCGAGGCCGAGCCTGCTGACACGTACGGAGAAGGGCGCGCCCGCGACCCGCAGTCCTGTCAGGTTGATCTCGCCCAGGGGCGCGCTGCGCATCGGCCGTAGTGTGACGGTCCCGGCCGGTGCGTCGGGGCGGATTCCGGCGAGGGCGGTGAGCAGCAGCACTCCGGAGGCCGCGGCCGTCGCGGCCGGTCTACAGGCCGCGGGGTGGGGCAGGGGTGCGCTCCCGGCCGTACGCTGCTCCCCCGCGTACATCTCGGGCAGCCGCCGGCCGAACTCCTCCGCGGCCGCGAGCACGCCCCGCAGCAGCGAACCCGCCTCCTTCTCGTAGCCCGCGGCCGCCAGTCCCGCGACCGCGATCGCCGTCTCCTGGACCCGTACGGCTCCGCCCCGATGGCCGAAGGGGTTGTACGCCGGCTCCTTCGCGCCCAGGCTCCGCAGCCCCCACCCGGAGTCCATGGCCGGACCGCCCAGCAGGCGCGCGAGCTGCTCGGTCTGCACCTTGTCGAGCAGGCCCGGGGCTGCCGCTCCGGAGCCGAGGAGACCGGTGTCGAGGAGGTGGGCGGCACCGGAGCCGAGGTGGGGCAGAGCGCGCCCGTCGCTGGTGCGGGCGGCCGCCGGTCTGCCACCGCCCCGGTCCTCGATCCAGAAGTCCGCCCGGAACGCGCTCTGCAGCTCCTGGGCCCACTCCCGTAATCCCTCACCGCCGGGTCTGCCGTACGCGTCGAGGAGGTCGGCGCCCAGCATCGCCGCCCGATGGGCGTGCGCCTGTGTCTCGCAGAGGAGCGGCCCGCCTCGGAGCGGGTCGGGCAGGTAAGGGCCGTCACCCACGGTGGAACAGAGCCAGCTCAGGCAGCGTTCGGCGGCGGGCAGCAGCTCCTCCGTCTCCTGCTCCGGGAGCCCCCAGCGTCGCGCCTCGGCGAGGAGAGCCGGGAACAGCAGAGTGGCCTCGGTGCCCGTACAGCCCGGCGGCAGGTGGGGGCCGGCGTCCCGTCGTGGTCCGGGGATCATGCCGGACCGGGATCCCGTGCCCCGGAGTTGGGTGCGGGCCAGGGTGCGGAGCGTGCCTGCGGCGAGACGGGTGCCCAGGGGCAGCGTCATCCGGGCGGCGGCGAGGGCGTCGGCCGGCGCCATGCCGCAGCGCCAGGGCGCTCCTGCCGCGAGGTGTGTGTCGGCGGGGTTCCCGGGGTCGCGCAGCAGCAGGGCCTGGAGGTCCTCGACGCACGTGTGCAGGAGTGACTGGACCCGCGGGTCGTCACCCGCGGCCGTGGCCTGCGCGATGGGGCTCGTCGCACCGCGCCCCACCGCTCTGACGGGTCCGGCACCGTCAGGACGTACGCGCAGCTCCACACTGCGGGTACCGCCGGGCGGGAGCTCTATCTCCCAGCGCAACAGTCCGGCGGAGGCCAGCGCGTCCGCGGGCGGAGGCTGCGCGGTGACGGTCGACTGCCCATCGGCACAGGACCAGCGCAGACCGGAGTCATGAACGCTGGCGGGCAGTTCGGGTCCCGCCCTGCCGGAGGCCACCGCGCCCAGTTCCGCCAGGTCGGTGGCCAGGGCCACCTCCACGAGCAGGCGCAGCGGGCGCGAGACCACGTTGTGCAGGGTGATCCGCTCCTTGCCGTCCGCGTACCGGGTGCGTTCGACCACGACGTCCGGGTCCGGTCCGGCGTCCGCGGACACGCACAGCGTCGCCATGAACCGGGCTTCGTCGGCAGCGACCATCCGCGCCTGCACGGCGAGCGGTTCCCGTCCGGCCACCCGCACCTGGCACCGGGAGAGCATGCGTCGACCGGACCGGTAGAAGCCCTCCAGTCCTTGGCCGGTCAGCTGCCCCTGCTCCGTGGAGATCGCCATGCCTGGCAGAGCGACGCAGATCAGCGTGGCGTGGGCGGGTGGCAGTCCCACGGGAGCGCGCGAGGCTGCCGACGGACCTGCCGACGGGCTCGTCGGGCTACTCGCCTTGAGGAGCGAGCGCGCGGCGCTGCTCCTGCCCGCCGCGGCGGGTACCGGACCTCTGCCCCTGCCGAGCCGAGCCGGGGCCGGACTGCCCGTGCCGACAGAGACTCCTGTGGTCGGCGGCAGCGGTCGAGCTCCCCGGGCGGAGGGCGGAGCGGCTCGACGGAACGGCGGACGGTCGCCGTCGGGGGTGGAGGACGGG
>NZ_VJZC01000160.1 GCF_009377185.1 Streptomyces spongiae | reverse complement strand
GCACCACCCTCCGCGCCGACCGCCCGCCCGTGTGCAGCGCCACACGTCTTCGCATGTATCAACGTGTCCCGGTTCACGTATCAACCTCGTACCGGTCCCGGCCATCTCCCCACGAGGCGGACAGGGTCCGCAGCCAGGTGCGGGACACTGGTCTCGCACCCCCTCTACGATCCTTGGCAGAAACGTCGGCAGGAAGTTCGGCAAGGAGTTCGGCAGCAGTACGGCAGGAAGAGTTCGAAGGGGTGCTCCACAGGGAATCCGGCAGGGGACTTCAGTGGGCGTCGACACCCGTCGACCGGGCCGACAGGGGGAACCAGCCGATTTCCCGGCGCGTGGATACGATCAGTAAGCAGTACGGACGCAGGATGCAGGACGGCAACGAAGGAGGAGGTGCCCCATGGGAGTCCTGAAGAAGTTCGAGCAACGCCTCGAAGGTCTGGTCAACGGCACCTTCGCCAAGGTGTTCAAGTCCGAGGTCCAGCCGGTCGAGATCGCCGGCGCACTCCAGCGGGAGTGCGACAACAACGCGACGATCTGGAACCGCGACAGGACCGTCGTCCCCAACGACTTCATCGTGGAGCTGAGCACACCGGACTACGAGCGTCTCAGCCCCTACTCCGGCCAGCTCGGCGACGAGCTCGCCAGCATGGTGCGCGACTACGCCAAGCAGCAGCGCTACACCTTCATGGGCACCATCAAGGTCCACCTGGAGAAGGCGGACGACCTCGACACCGGCCTGTACCGGGTACGCAGCCGTACGCTCGCCTCCTCCAGCAGCCAGCAGGCTCCCGCGTCCGCCCCGTCCGGCGGCCGCCCCGGAGCAGGCGGCGGAGGCGGCGGAGGCGGCTACGGCTACCCGCCGGCCGCCGCGCCCGCGGGCGCCCCGCCCATGCCGTCCGCGCCGCCGCCCGGCTCACGCCCCGGCGCCGCGCCCTACGGCCAGCGGCCCTCCGGCGGGCCCGCCCCCGCGGCGGGCGGGCGCACGCGCCACTGGGTCGAGATCAACGGCAACCGCCATCAGATCTCCCGCTCGACGCTGGTGCTGGGCCGCAGCACCGAAGCCGACGTGCGGATCGACGACCCCGGCGTATCACGCCGGCACTGTGAGATCCGGACCGGAACGCCCTCGACGATCCAGGATCTCGGGTCCACCAACGGCATCGTGGTGGACGGGCAGCACACCACCCGCGCTACGCTCCGCGACGGCTCGCGGATCGTCGTGGGCAGCACCACCATCATTTACCGGCAAGCCGAAGGGTGAAGCGGGGGCAATGTCAGAGCTGACCCTCACGGTCATGCGGCTGGGTTTCCTGGCCGTACTGTGGCTGTTCGTGATCGTGGCCGTGCAGGTCATCCGCAGCGACCTGTTCGGTACGCGCGTCACCCAGCGCGGGTCCAGGCGTGAGAGTGCGCGGCCGCAGCAGGCCGCGCGCCAGGCACCTCCGCAGCAGCGCGGCCAGCAGTCCGGCGGTGGCGGCGGCGGCCGCCAGCGCCGTGGCGCCCCCAGCAAGCTCGTCGTCTCCGAGGGCACCCTCACGGGCACGACGGTCACGCTGCAGGGGCAGACCATCACACTGGGCCGCGCCCACGACAGCACCATCGTGCTGGACGACGACTACGCCTCCAGCAGGCATGCCAGGATCTACCCGGACCGTGACGGCCAGTGGATCGTCGAGGACCTCGGATCCACCAACGGCACGTACCTCGACCGGAACCGACTGACGACTCCCACGCCGATTCCGCTGGGCGCGCCGATCCGCATCGGCAAAACCGTCATCGAGCTGCGGAAGTAGTACGACAATGAGCGAGCGGAGCGAGCACGCAACGGTGGTCCACACTCCGGACCCCGGCGCGCTCCCGACCGGAGGGTGGGCACCGTGCGGATGTACCCGGAGCCGACAGGCGAGGTGCGCATGAGTCTGTCACTGCGCTTCGCCGCCGGATCGCACAAAGGCATGATCCGCGAGGGCAACGAGGACTCGGGTTACGCGGGACCACGCCTGCTCGCGATCGCCGACGGCATGGGCGGCCAGGCCGCCGGCGAGGTGGCCTCCTCCGAGGTGATCTCCACCATCGTCGCCCTCGACGACGACGTGCCCGGCTCCGACATCCTCACCTCGCTCGGCACCGCCGTACAGCGCGCCAACGACCAGCTGCGCATGATGGTCGAGGAGGACCCCCAGCTCGAGGGCATGGGCACCACCCTGACCGCCCTGCTGTGGACCGGACAGCGCCTCGGCCTCGTCCACGTCGGCGACTCCCGCGCGTACCTCCTGCGGGACGGCGTCCTCACCCAGATCACGCAGGACCACACCTGGGTGCAGCGCCTCGTCGACGAGGGACGCATCACGGAAGAGGAAGCCACCACCCACCCGCAGCGCTCCCTGCTGATGCGCGCGCTGGGCAGCGGCGACCACGTCGAGCCCGACCTCTCCATCCGTGAGGTCCGCGCCGGCGACCGCTACCTGATCTGCTCCGACGGCCTGAGCGGCGTCGTGTCCCACCAGACGATGGAGGACACCCTCGCCAGCTACCAGGGCCCCCAGGAGACCGTGCAGGAGCTGATCCAGCTCGCCCTGCGCGGCGGCGGCCCGGACAACATCACGGTCATCGTGGCCGACGTCCTCGACATCGACTCCGGCGACACCCTCGCCGGCCAGCTCTCCGACACCCCCGTCGTGGTGGGCGCGGTCGCCGAGAACCAGCACCAGCTGCACGACAACGGCGCCATGCAGACCCCGGCCGGCCGCGCGGCCAGCCTCGGCCGCCAGGTGCCCGGACAGGGCGGGGGCGGCGAGTTCGGCCCGCCCGGCTCCGGCGACACCACCGGCTACGTCCCGTCGGACAGCTTCGGCTCGTACTCCGACGACGACTTCGTCAAGCCGCGCAAGAAGCGCAAGTGGCTGAAGAGATCGTTCTACTCCCTGCTCGCCGTCGCCGTGATCGGCGGCGGCAGCTACGGCGGCTACCGGTGGACGCAGACGCAGTACTACGTCGGCGCCAACGAGACCCACGTCGCGCTCTACCGCGGCATCAGCCAGGACCTCGCCTGGGTCTCGCTCTCGAAGGTCGAGAAGGACCACCCCGAGATCGAACTCAAGTACCTGCCGCCGTACCAGCAGAACCAGGTCAAGGCCACCATCGCCGAAGGCGGACTGAAGGACGCCCAGGCCAAGATCGACGAGCTTTCCACCCAGGCGTCCGCGTGCAAGAAGGACGCTGAGCGCCGCGAGGCCGAGAGCCGTAATAACTCAAAGACGGGCGAGGGCGAGGCCGGAGGGGTCACGGGAACCACTCGGTCCTCCCTCACGTCAAAGGCATCACCGTCACCGACGTCGAAGCCATCGGGGTCAGCGACGCCATCACCCACACCGACACCCACACCCGGCCCCAGCCTCTCCGAGGAGGAGCAGAAGCTGGTCTCGCTGTGCGGGAAGCAGTAGGCAAGCCGTGAGGGGCCTCGTCACACGATGAGCAGTACTACCAACCCATCGACGCACCACACGTCCACGATCGGCGCCATCGGCGCACCGAGCCGGCGCAACACCGAGCTCGCGCTGCTGGTGTTCGCCGTCGTGATCCCCGTGTTCGCCTACGCCAACGTGGGCCTCGCCATCAACGACGAGGTCCCCACCGGCCTGCTCGGCTACGGGCTCGGGCTCGGTCTGCTCGCGGGCGTGGGCCACCTGGTCGTCAGAAAGTTCGCCGCCTACGCAGACCCACTGCTGCTGCCACTGGCCACGCTGCTCAACGGGCTCGGCCTGGTGATCATCTGGCGCCTCGACCAGTCGGAGAGACTCCAACAGCTGGCCAAGAGCGCCTACGGGGTCTTCACACCGTCGGCCCCGAAGCAGCTGATGTTCGCGGCCGCGGGTCTGGCACTGTTCGTCGCGGTCCTCGTCTTCCTCAAGGACCACCGCGTCCTGCAGCGCTACACCTACATCTCGATGGCCGCCGCCATCGTGCTGCTGCTCCTGCCACTGGTACCCGGCCTCGGAGCCGACACCTTCGGCGCCAAGATCTGGATCAGGATCCCCGGCGCGGGCACCATCCAGCCCGGAGAGTTCGCGAAGATCATCATTGGGATCTTCTTCTCCGGCTACCTCATGGTGAAGCGGGACGCGCTGGCGCTGGCCAGCCGCCGCTTCATGGGCCTGTACCTGCCGCGCGGCCGTGACCTCGGCCCGATCATCACGATCTGGGCCGTCAGCCTGCTCATCCTGGTCTTCGAGAACGACCTCGGAACGTCGCTGCTGTTCTTCGGCATGTTCGTGATCATGCTGTACGTCGCCACCGAGCGCACCAGCTGGATCGTGATCGGTCTGCTGATGTCCGCCGCCGGCGCCGTCGGCGTGGCCTCGTTCGCCGGCCACGTCCAGGCCCGTGTCAACGCCTGGCTCGACCCCTGGAGCTGCTACCAGGACTCCGACGCCTGCTTCCAGATCGGCCAGTCGATCATGGCCTTCGGATCCGGCGGCGTCATGGGCACCGGGCTCGGCCAGGGCAACTCCGACCTGATCGGCTTCGCCGCCAACTCCGACTTCATCTTCTCCACCGTCGGCGAGGAAATGGGCCTGGCCGGCGTCATGGCCTTCCTCCTGCTGTACGGCCTGATCATCGAGCGGGGTGTGCGCACCGCGCTGGCCGCCCGCGATCCCTTCGGCAAACTGTTCGCGATCGGCCTGTCCGGCGCCTTCGCCCTACAGGTCTTCGTCGTCGCGGGCGGCGTCATGGGCCTGATCCCCCTGACCGGTATGACCATGCCGTGGCTCGCCGCCGGTGGTTCCTCCGTGATCGCGAACTGGGCGCTGATCGGCATCCTGATCCGCATCAGCGACACGGCCCGCCGCCCGGCGCCCACTCCCGCCGCCAACCCTGACGCCGAGATGACCCAGGTGGTCCGACCGTGAACAAGCCCCTGCGCCGAATCGCGATCTTCTGCGGGCTCCTCGTCCTCGCCCTGCTCATCCGCGACAACTGGATCCAGTACGTCCAGGCGGACTCCCTGCAGACACGCGAGGAGAACCGCCGCGTCTCCATCGAGCGGTACGCCACCCCGCGCGGCAACATCATCGTCGACGGCAAGGCCATCACCGGGTCCGTAGCCACCGAGGGCACCGACTTCAAGTACAAGCGGACCTGGAAGAACGGCGAGATGTGGGCGCCCGTCACCGGGTACGCCTCCCAGGCCGTCGGCGCCACCCAGCTGGAGAACCTCGAGGACGGCATCCTCACCGGCAACGACGACCGGCTCTTCTTCCGCAACACCCTCGACATGATGACGGGCAAGAAGAAGGAGGGCGGCAGCGTCGTCACCACCCTCAACGCCGCCGCACAGAAGGCGGCCTTCGACGGGCTCGGCGACAAGAAGGGCGCCGTCGCCGCGATCGACCCGTCCACGGGCGCGATCCTCGCGCTGGCCTCCACCCCCTCGTACGACCCCAGCTCGTTCGCCGGCATCAGCTCGAAGGACGGCGAGACCTTCACGAAGCTGGACAAGAACAAGGACAAGCCGATGCTGAACCGGGCGCTGCGCGAGACGTACCCGCCCGGCTCGACCTTCAAGGTGGTCACCGCCGCCGCCGCGCTGGAGAACGGCAAGGTCGACGGCATCGACGAGCGCACCGACAGCCCGGACCCGTACCAGCTGCCCCAGTCCACGACCCCGCTGACCAACGAGCACGGCGACTGCGAGAACGCCAACCTGCGCTACGCGCTGATGGTGTCCTGCAACACGGTGTTCGCCAAGCTCAGCGACAGCGTCGGCAACGAGGGGATGATCAAGCAGGCCGAGAAGTTCGGCTTCAACAACGCCGAGCTCGACACCCCCGTCCGCGCCGCCGAGAGCATCTACCCCGAGGACAACCGGCCGCAGAACGCCATGGACGGCATCGGCCAGGCCTCCAACCGCGCCACCCCGCTGCAGATGGCCATGGTCGCCTCCGCGGTCGCCAACGACGGCAAGCTGATGAAGCCGTACATGGTCGACCAGCTGCGGGCCTCGAACCTCGACGTCATCGAGACGCACGAGCCCGAGGAGCTCTCGCAGGCCGTCTCCGGTGAGACCGCCCAGAAGCTCCAGGAAATGATGGAGACCGTCGTCAACGACCCGCAGGGCACCGGCGGCAAGGCGAAGATCTCCGGCGTCACCGTCGGCGGCAAGACCGGTACCGCCCAGCACGGCCTCAACAACAGTGAGAAGCCGTACGCGTGGTTCATCTCCTACGCCAAGACCAGCGACGGCGGCTCGCCCGTCGCCGTGGCCGTCGTCGTCGAGGACGGCAGCGCCAACCGTGACGACATCTCGGGTGGCGGTCTCGCCGGCCCCATCGCAAGGGACGTGATGAAGGCAGTCATCGACAGTAAGAAGTGACCCTCGTCACGTCGCCTTCGCAACAGCGCACGTTGCGATACCGGTCCTGTATCGAGTGACGCGACCCACCAGGTCACCCAGAGCGAGCCGGGTACCGTATGCCCGGACAGCACACCGCCGGACCACACGTGGGTGCGGTCGGGACCGACGGAGAGGGCTGGTAGGAGCTATGGAAGAGCCGCGTCGCCTCGGCGGCCGGTACGAGCTGGGCCAGGTGCTCGGTCGTGGTGGCATGGCAGAGGTCTACCTCGCTATGGACACCCGCCTCGGCCGCACCGTGGCGGTGAAGACGCTGCGAGCGGACCTCGCACGCGACCCCACCTTCCAGGCCCGGTTCCGCCGGGAGGCCCAGTCGGCCGCCTCGCTCAACCACCCCGCGATCGTCGCGGTCTACGACACGGGCGAGGACTACATCGACGGGGTCTCGATCCCGTACATCGTCATGGAGTACGTCGACGGCTCCACGCTGCGTGAGCTCCTCCACTCCGGCCGCAAACTGCTGCCGGAGCGCGCCATGGAGATGACCGTCGGCATCCTCCAGGGCCTGGAGTACGCCCACCGCAACGGCATCGTCCACCGCGACATCAAGCCGGCCAACGTCATGCTGACGCGCACCGGCCAGGTCAAGGTCATGGACTTCGGCATCGCCCGCGCCATGGGCGACTCCGGCATGACGATGACGCAGACCTCGGCGGTCATCGGCACCGCCCAGTACCTGTCGCCCGAGCAAGCCAAGGGCGAGCAGGTGGACGCCCGCTCCGACCTGTACTCGACCGGCTGTCTGCTCTACGAGCTGCTGACGGTCCGCCCGCCCTTCGTGGGCGACTCCCCGGTCGCGGTGGCGTACCAGCACGTACGGGAAGAAGCCCAGCCCCCTTCGGTCTTCGACCCCGAGATCACGCCCGAGATGGACGCGATCGTGCTGAAGGCACTGGTCAAGGACCCGGACTACCGCTACCAGTCCGCCGACGAGATGCGCGCCGACATCGAGGCATGTCTCGACGGCCAGCCCGTCGCGGCCACCGCGGCCATGGGCTCCGTCGGCTACGGCGCCTACCCGGACGACCAGCCGACGACAGCGCTGCGCGCCACGGAGGCGGGCGCGACCACCATGCTGCCGCCGATCCCGGACGAGGGCGGCTTCGGGTATGACGACCACCATGGCCGACGCCGCCCGAAGAAGAACAACACCTCGACGATCCTGCTGGTCGTCGCCGGTGTCCTGGTCCTCGTCGGCGCGATCCTGATCGGCAAGTGGGCCTTCAGCGGCGGCGCCGGCACCAGCGACACCGTCGCCACCCCCAACTTCATCGGCGCCACCCAGAACGAAGCCGAGCGGATGGCGAACAACGTCGACCTGAAGGTGGACGTCACCAAGAAGGCCTGCGAGGACCAGAAGAAGGGCAACGTCTGCGAGCAGGACCCGAGCCCCAAGACCGACGTCAAGAAGGGCGAGACGATCAACCTGGTGGTCTCGACGGGCGCCCCCAAGGTGGCGGTACCCAGCGTCATCGGCGACGACGTCGACGAGGCCCGGCAGACGCTCGAGGGCGACAAGTACCAGTTCAAGGTCGAGACGAAGGCGAAGGAGTCCCCGGAGGACCCTGGCAAGGTCCTGGAGCAGGACCCGACCTCCGGCACGGAGCTCGAGAAGGGCTCCACGATCACCCTCATCATCGCCAAGGAAGAGGCGAAGTCCACGGTCCCGGACGTCACCGGCCAGACCTGTGACGAGGCCAAGGCGAGGATGCAGGAGAACGACCTCACGGGCACCTGCACCGAGGTCGACACCCAGGACGACAACCTCGTCGGCAAGGTCATCTCCACCTCCCCCGCGGCCAACACCTCGGTCGACAAGAACTCCACGGTGACCATCCAGGTCGGCAAGAAGGCCGAGCAGGAGGTCGTCACGGTCCCGAACGTGACCGGCCAGCGCCTGGAGGACGCCAAGGACGCCCTGGAGGACCTGGGTCTGCAGGTGAACATCCAGGGCTCCCAGAACGACGACGCCCTCGTCGTCACCCAGAACCCCGGCGCCAACAGCCAGGTCCCCGAAGGCACAGCGGTGACCCTCCAGACCCTGGACCAGGGCGGCAACAACGGAGGCAACAACGGGGGCGGCGGCTTCTTCGGAGGCGCCGGCGGCTAGGGATGACACACCGCCCGTACCGCTGAGACACGACGGAGCCCCGGTCCCCTTCTTGAGAGGGGACCGGGGCTCCGTCGTGCCAGCGCGCGCGAGCAAGCTGATCCGACCATCAGTACGGAATTCGTCCGCATCTTCATACTCATCGACTCGTTGGAGAGATGGGGGTGGGGAATGACGTCTCCGCCCCGTGGACGAGCAGAGGGACAGAGCGTGATCAACGAAACGGCTCTACTGGAGTCGAAAACCCTGCGCGACAGCGTGCTGGACAGGACAGACGTGCTTGACAGAGTGAAGGCACTGTCGTTGCTGCCGGACGGCATGCATGTCACGACGGCGATGGTGGCGACGTACTTCGGTGTCACCGCCGAAGTCATCCGACAGTTGGTGAAGCGCCATCGTGAAGAGCTGCAGATCAACGGTCTGATCGTGCTACGTGGCGCTGACCTGCGAAAGTTCGAGAGTGACAACATGTCACTCTCGCTGGAGAGTTATCCACAGGCTCGTCGGAGTCTCACCATCTACTCCCGTCGAGCAGTGCTCAACATCGCCATGCTCCTCCGCGACAGCGAGGTCGCTCGCCAAGTACGTTCCTACCTCCTCGACATGGAGTACCTGGCCCGTAGGCGGCCCGCGGAGAGTTCTGTCCCAACAGAGGGACTCTCCCTCGACGACCGCATCGACCAACGCATCACCCACATCCTCGGCAAGACCGTCGTCCCCATGTTCAACGCCCTGATCGAGACATCAGGCGAGCACCGCCGCGAACTCCTCTCGCTCCGCGAGGACATCGAGAACGTCGAGCGGAAACTGTGCTGGCACCACCAGCGGGTCAGCACCCTCGAAGGAGACGCCCCGACGGACCAGGTCAGGGCCTCCATCAAGGCCATGACCTGGCAGGCATTCGAACGCCACGTCGCCGATCTGCTGCGCCGGGACGACTGCACAGATGTCGTCGTACGACAGGCCCGCAGTGACCGCGGCATCGACATCACCGGACGCACACCCGACGGACGCACCGTCGCCGTCCAGTGCAAGAACCGAACCGGCCGCTCGCTCGTCCCCAGTGCCGACATGCAGAAGTTCGCCGGTGCCTCACGCGCCATCGACCGCTTCGACCTCGCACTGTTCGTCGCCACCTGCGAGTTCAGCCGAGAAGCCCAGGCGATCGCAGATCTGAGCGGGGTCGTCACCGTGAGCCGAAGCGAGCTGGAGGAGTGGAGCGCCGGAGTGCGTCTCAGGGCACTGCGATAGGCCGTAGCGCAGAAAGAGGCCTGAAGCCGCAAAGGCAAGTTGCGGCTTCAGGCCTCAGCCATGCTAGGTGACTGAGCTCCCGATAGGAGCTCAGTCACCTCACCGCAACTCCTTCGGCAACGTCCGATCCGCATCCACCTTCTCCACCCGCTCCAACTCCCCCCACACGATGTACCGATACGTGGACGTGTACACCGGCGTGCAGGTCGTCAGCGTGATGTAGTGGCCCGCCTTCTTCCTGCCCGACTCCTTCGGGATGGGCGCCAGGACCTTGACGTTGAACTTCGAGGTCTCCGGGAGGATCGCGTAGACCTTGTAGACGTACCAGTCGTCCTTCGTCTCGAAGACGATCGGGTCGCCCTTCCTGATCTTGTCGATCTTGTGGAACTTGGCGCCGTGGCCGTCACGGTGCGCGGCGATGGAGAAGTTGCCGTTCTTGCCGCTGGTCGGGAGGGTCGCCTTGACGGGGTCGGTGTAGTAGCCGGCCACGCCGTCGTTCAGCAGTTTGGTCGACGTGCCCTTACGGACCAGGATCTCGCCCTTCGACATCGACGGGACATGCAGGAAGCCGATGCCGTTCTTGGTGTTCAAGGCCCCGGGGCCGGTGTCCCGGTCCTCCGCGTGCGCCCAGGTGTCACGGACCTTGTCGCCCTGCTTGTCCGCGGCGCGATCGGCGACGACGTTCGTCCACCACAGCGAGTAGACGACGAACAGGCCGAGTACCAAACCCGCCGTGATGAGGAGCTCGCCGAAGACGCTGACCGCCATCGCGATCCGGCCCATACGACGACGGCGCGGCGCCGCCGCCGAGGACGCGGGCACGTCGTCGGCCCGCTCGTCCTGCTTCTCGTGCTGCTCCCCGTGTCCGGTGGTCGCTGCCACTTCAATCTGCCCCGTCTGTTCCAGGTACCGCGGGCTCCTACTGGACGAGCGCGTCCGGTTTGCCCTTGCTGCGCGGCCGTTCCTCAACCATCTTGCCCCACACGATCATCCGGTACTTACTGGTGAACTCCGGAGTGCAGGTGGTGAGAGTGATGTAGCGCCCCGCCTTCGTGAAACCGGACCCCTGGGGGATCGGGTCGAGAACACTGACGTTCGAAGGTGAGGTCACCGGCAGGATCGAGGCCATGTCGTAGACGTAGTACTTGTCCTGTGTCTCGACCACGATCGGATCGCCCGGCTTGAGACGGTTGATGTACCGGAACGGCTCGCCGTGCGTGTTGCGGTGCCCCGCGACGCCGAAGTTGCCCGTCTTGTCCCCGGGCATCGCCGTCTTGATGCTGTTCTCGTCGTAGTGCCCGACCATGCCGCGGTCCAGGACCTTGGACTTGCTGATGCCCTCGGCGATCGGCACGACCACGTCCAGCTTCGGAATGTGCAGGATCGCGAAACCCTGCCCGGGCTCGAACGCTCCGGGCGCGCGCTTGCCACTCGCCCACTCCTGCTGAAGGCTGTTCGCCTCCTTGCCCGCCTGCGCGTGCGCCCGGATGTTCGACCACCACAGCTGGTAGGTCACGAACAGCAGCATCACCACGCCCGTGGTGATGAACACCTCACCGATCAGCCGGCTCGCGAGGACGCCCGCGCTCGGCTTGTTCGCCCGCGCCGCACGCCGGGCCTCCACCCGGGACCGAGGTGCCGCTAAGGGCGGCCCTTCGGCCTTCTCGCCGTCCTGGGCGCTGTGGGCGCCATGCCGGGCCCTTCGGCGGGCTCCCGGGGCGTCCTGAGCCGCTCCAGCGCCTCCCTCGGCGGCGTGAGCGCCTCCCGCGCCCCCATGCCGCCCATGACGCTTCGCGGCCTTCCTGCGGGCCGCACGGCCGCCGGGGGCGGGAGCGGTTGCGGAAGAGGCAGCGGCAGCGGCAGCGGCAGCGGCAGCGGCAGCGGGGGATATCGGCTCGTCGGCCGCACCCGCCGCGCGCCGCGCGTCCTCCACGCGCAGCGCCATCGTCTCCTCGTCGACCGGCAGCGGCCGGTACCCGGCCGCCTCCTCGTCGACCACCGGGTGTTCGAGCCCCTCCGCGGTGTACGCGTCATCGTGGGGCGCCTGCGGGTGCGTTCCGTACGACGCGGGGGGCGCGGACTCGTACGACGCCTGCGGCTGCGGCTGCGGCTGCGCGTACTGCTGCCCGGACCACTCCCCGCCGTACCACTCGGGCTGTGGCTCGGAAGACTCGAACCGTTCAGACGG
Organism: Streptomyces spongiae; assembly: GCF_009377185.1. Classification (GTDB taxonomy): domain Bacteria; phylum Actinomycetota; class Actinomycetes; order Streptomycetales; family Streptomycetaceae; genus Streptomyces; species Streptomyces spongiae. Next base: position 6,540 of record NZ_VJZC01000160.1, on the reverse strand, counting down.
CTCGAACAGTCCAGACGGCTCAAACGGTTCAGACGCTTCGGAAGCCGATCGGGGGCCGGGAGCCCCCGGCAGAGGATCCGTGAGCGGGTCCGACAGACCCTGGACCGCCGCCTCGAACGCGTCGGCTCCCCCATACGCGGCCTCGCCGCCGTAGGAGGAGCTGTCGCGCTCGGGGCGCAGCGCCGTCACGCCGTGGCCCTGCCCACGACCGGCGCCAGCCCGGACGACCGGCCCACTGCCTCCCGATCTCCGCACTCCACCAGCCAGTTGGCGAGCATCCGGTGCCCGTGCTCCGTCAGCACCGACTCGGGATGGAACTGCACCCCCTCGACCAGCAGTTCACGATGCCTGAGCCCCATGATGATGCCGTCGTGCGTCCGCGCGGTGACCTCCAGCTCGGCCGGCACGGTCGTCGGCTCGGCCGCCAGCGAGTGGTAGCGCGTGGCCGTGAAGGGCGACGGCAGACCGGCGAAGACACCCCTGCCCTCGTGCTCCACCAACGACGTCTTGCCGTGCAGCAACTCGGGCGCGCGGTCCACGACACCGCCGTACGCCACCTGCATCGACTGCATCCCGAGGCAGACCCCGAAGACGGGCACCTCGGTCGCCGCGCAGTGGCGCACCATGTCGACGCAGACACCCGCCTGCTCGGGCGTGCCCGGACCGGGCGACAGCAGTACGCCGTCGAAGCCGTCCTGGGCGTGCGAGGTCGCCACCTCGTCGTTGCGCAGCACCTCGCACTCGGCACCCAGCTGGTACAGGTACTGGACCAGGTTGAAGACGAAGCTGTCGTAGTTGTCGACGACGAGGATCCGGGCGCTCACTGGTCGTTCACCGTCACATCGTTGAAGGGCAGCAGGGGCTCGGCCCAGGGGAAGACGTACTGGAAAAGGACATAGACCACGGCGAGGATCAGGACGATGGAAATCGACGCCTTCACCCATGCGTTCCCCGGCAGCTGCCGCCAGATCCAGCCGTACATGCCGTCCCTTCCGTCACACCACGGCACCAGACTCACGCCGTCTACACCACCAGACTAACGGCGCAACGCCTCCGGTTTCCCAGCCTCCACAGGCTGTGTGGAATCAAGATGCGCCCACACGATCAGCCGATGGCTGTGCCCCCACTCCGGTTCACAGGTCGTCAGCGTCAGATAACGACCCGGGCGGGTGTACCCGGACTTACGTGGGACAGGGTCGATCACCTCAATGTCCGTCGGCAGGGTTTTGTACGGTCCTTTGTCGATCCGATACGTGAACCAGGTCGTCCCGTCGGTCAGGACGACCGCGTCGCCGGCGCGCAGCTTGGGGAAGTCCTTGAAGGGATCACCGTACGTACGCCGGTGACCGGCCACGGAGAAGTTCCCCTTCTGCCCGAGCCGTGCCGTGTCGGCGTAGTGACCGAGCCCCTTCTTGAGCGTGTTCACCTCGGTGCCTTCGAGCACGGGCTTGTTCCACGTGAAACCAAGGCGGGGGATGTACATCAGGGCGAAGGGTTCCGCGTCCTTGTACGGTCCCGGCGTGGCCGGAGCCGCCGAGCTACCGGGCGCCGCCGAACTGCCGGGCGCCGTCGATCCCCCGGGCGCGGCCGAGGGCTTCACGTCCCCCCTGGCCCACTGCTCCTGGAGCCGGTCGACCTGACGGTCCATCGCACTGTCGGCCTTCACACCCGTCCAGAACAGCACATAGGCCACGAACAGCACGATCAGGGTGCCGACCGTGATGCACAGCTCGCTGACGGTCCTGACGATCACGCGCACCGGCACAGAGTCCCCCAGCGACTGCTACTCCACAGGCTTCGCGTAGTGCAGATCCACTGTGCCCGAGTAGCCGGGAAGAGTCACCGCCCCGTCCTCGGTGACTTTCCAGCCGAGCCCGTAGACGTTGACGTACACCATGTAGTTCTGGATCGCGGGGGAGGCGCTGAGGGCCTTCTGCAGCTTCTCCGGGTCACCGACCGCCTGGATCTTGTACGGGGGCGAGTAGACGCGGCCCTGGAGGATCAGGGTGTTGCCGACACAGCGCACGGCACTCGTGGAGATCAGCCGCTGGTCCATGACCTTGATGCCCTTGGCGCCGCCCTGCCACAGCGCGTTCACCACGGCCTGGAGATCCTGCTGGTGGATGACCAGGTAGTCGGGCTGCGGCTCCGGATAGCCGGGCAGCTTGGCCGTGGCGTCCGGCGGGGCGTCGTTGAGGGTGACCGTGAGGGCCTCCCCCTTGAGCTTCTGGGTGCCCGCGTTCTTCTCCAGCGCCTTCAGCCGGGCGTCCTCCGCCTCCGTGCTGCCGTTGTCGCGCTCGGCGAGTCCATCGACGTCGTCACGCAGGGCCGCGTTCGTCTCGTCGAGCTGACGGTTCTTCTGGCTGCGCTCGTGGATGAGGTCGGACAGCTTCAGCAGAGAGCTGTCCGTGCGGATGTTGGTGCCCTTGGCCGTGTTGAAGCTCGTGAAGAAGATCAGCCCGGCGAGGGCGAACACGGCGACAGTGAGCACCCGCACCGGCGGGAAACGGCGCGTGGCGGGCGGATCGGCCGGGCCGGAACCCTTCGTGGGCGGAGTGCCCTGACCCGATCCGGGTGTGTCGGCGGAATTGCTCAACGTACCCTTATCTCCTTCGGCGCCGCGGAAGCACTACGCTAACGGACGCCCGGGGGAGCATTCAGTGTCCCCTTGTACGCTGCCCCGGAGCCCGCCCCATTCCCTGCGCGGCCACGCAGCGCATCGACAGGAGAGACCCTCGTGCCGAAGTCACGTATCCGCAAGAAGGCCGACTACACCCCGCCGCCGACCAAGCAGGCGACGAACATCAAGCTGAACAGCCGCGGCTGGGTCGCCCCCGTCATGCTGGCCATGTTCCTCATCGGCCTCGCCTGGATCGTCGTCTTCTACGTCACCGACGGCTCACTGCCCATCGACTCGCTGGGCAACTGGAACATCGTGGTCGGTTTCGGCTTCATCGCGGCGGGATTCGGCGTCTCCACCCAGTGGAAGTAGCGCTCAGCGGCAGGTGACCCATGGGTCGCCACCTGGTGAACGCAGTTCTGCCCAGGACTATCCACTGAGTTATCCACAGGCGTTATCCACATGGGGAAAAGAAAGACCATCCAGGAAAGACGATCTGTGGATAACCCATCGGGTGTTGACGCCGGTACGACAGGCACACCGGCAGCCGCAAGCATGTTCGCCCCCTGCCTCACCTGCGGAAACACGGGTGAGCGACAGGGGGCACAGCTGTTCCCGCACCGTATGCACAAGATCCGCCACCGTCTGTGGACAACATGCCGCGGCCGGGTCGAGCGGCCCCTCAGGTGAGCTGAGCCGTCCTGACCAGCGTCATGACCACCGCGGCGACCAGCACCAGGGCACAGACGCCGTACTGGATCAGGGCGCGGCGTTCGCGCGGTGCGTGGACCATCGCGTACCCCATCGCGACACCGCCGACGAGGCCGCCGACGTGGGCTTCCCAGGAGATGTTGAACGCCGGGTTGAAGGTGAAGACCAGGTTGATCACCAGCAGCGCGATGATCGGCCGCATGTCGTACCGGAGCCGGCGCATGAGGACCGCGGTCGCGCCGAAGAGGCCGAAGATGGCGCCGGAGGCGCCGAGCGAGGGCTGGTTGGCGTCGGCGATCAGGTAGGTGAGCGCGCTGCCCGCGAGGCCGGAGACCAGGTAGAGCGTGAGGTAGCGGGCACGGCCGAGGGCCGCCTCCAGGGGGCCGCCGATCCACCACAGGCTGAGCATGTTGAACATGATGTGGACGTACCCGCTGTGCAGGAACATCGCCGTCAGCAGGCGGTACCACTGCCCGTCGGCGACGCCCTCGATCGAGCGGAGCTCCGGCACGTAGGCCAGGCCGATGAGGTCGAAGCGGTCGGTGAAGCGGTCGCCGAGGGAGAGCTGGAGCAGGAAGATCAGGAGGTTGATGCCGAGGAGGACCTTGGTGAGGAGCCGCGGGTCGGCGGTGACGGTGCCGCCCGCCAGGGTGCGCGGCTGGGAGGCGGTCGGGGCGTGGCCCGTGCCGGAGCCGTCGCGGACGCATTCGGGGCACTGGAAGCCCACGGAGGCGCTCACCATGCACTCCGGGCAGATGGGGCGCTCACAGCGGGTGCAGCGCACTCCGGTCTCGCGGTCCGGGTGCCGGTAGCACCCGGGCAGGCTGTGGGCGTCCTGCGGGCCCGGGTCCTGCGGGCCCTTCGGGCTGCCGGGCGCCTGGTCCACCATGGGGTCCCCTCATTCTCCGTACGTCGGCAGACGGTGGGCGTACAAGGGTCCGTACGCGCAACGCCGCGCCCCGCTCATCCTTACGGTTGAGCGGGGCGATTGGTTCCCTTCGGGGCTGTGCGGGCCCTTGCAGGGTGCTGCGAGCGGTTTGGGCCCGCCCTGGCGAACCTGGGGCTCAGCCCTGCCGGGTCTCGACGACGACGGACTCGATGACGACGTCGTTGACCGGGCGGTCGGTGCGGGGGTTGGTCTGCGTGGTCGCGATGGCGTCGATGACCTTCTGGCTGGCGGCGTCGACGACCTCGCCGAAGATGGTGTGCTTGCGGTTCAGCCAGGCCGTCGGGGAGACGGTGAGGAAGAACTGCGAGCCGTTGGTGCCCGGACCGGCGTTGGCCATGGCCAGCAGGTAGGGCTTGTCGAAGGCGAGGTCCGGGTGGAACTCGTCCTCGAACTGGTAGCCGGGACCGCCGGTGCCGTTGCCCAGCGGGTCTCCGCCCTGGATCATGAATCCACTGATCACCCGGTGGAAGACCGTGCCGTCGTAGAGCTTGTCCGTGGACTTCTTACCGGTTGCCGGGTTGGTCCACTCACGCTCGCCCTGGGCGAGCTCGACGAAGTTCCGGACCGTCTTGGGCGCGTGGTTCGGCAGCAGCCGCACCTCGATGTCGCCTTGGTTGGTCTTCAGGGTGGCGTAAAGCTGCTCAGCCACGATCTGCCTTCCGTTGTCCCTTTGTGACTCCCCTGATCCTCGCACGGACGGCGCCGGGCGTCGCCCGGCCGCCACATCCGAGCGAAGATCCGGGGATCGCGCTTGCGGTTTCGGGAAGGGGTACGTCCTGATTCCCCGGTCGTACTCGCTGAAAACCGATCGAGTGGCGCCGGACGGGAGCGCGTCACGACGATCCGTGGCATTGTCGTCGACAAGCGGCCGTTGCCCCGTATTCATCCGCTATTGCAGGTGATCGTCACTCCCGACCCATCACTCGCCCGCGCCGCGTCCGTACCGAACCCGCACCGAACCCCCATGGACATCTCACAGAACCCGTAACGGCCTCGGTATCGACCCCGTACCGGCTTCGGTGCACGCCCCGATCGTTCCCGTGCGGAGTCCGCTTCCGCATCTGGATGTGACCCGGATGCCCGTCCGCACATGCCCGGAAGCGTTTGGACAGGCATGATCCGTAAAAGGGTGGAAAGTCGAATTACCGTACGCCACCGAGGAGGAGGATCCCGTGACCCGCAAAGACAGCGTGCGCGCAGCGGCCGAGTCGGCGAAGAGCAACGTGCGGCACGCCGCGGAAGTGGTGGCGCCGTACGCCGACACGGCCAAGGACAGGGCTTCGCACTACTCGCACGAGGCGCGTGTGCGGCTCGCGCCCAGGGTGTCGCAGGCTGCGGAACAGGCCCGCCACCAGTACGGCGCCCATGTGGTTCCGCGTCTGGAACAGGCCCGTTCGCATGTGCCCCCGAAGGTCGACCACGCGGCTCACGAGGCCGCCATCAGGACTCGCAAGGCTGCCCGGCAGGCCGCCGTGTACACCGCGCCCCGCGTGGAGCGGGCCGTGGCCGCGGCCGGGCCCGTCCGGGACGAGGCCGCGTCCCGTGGTGCTGCCGCGCTGGCCGCGCTGCGCGGGCAGGTCTCGTCCCGGGAGGTCCAGAAGCTGGTCCGGCGGCAGCAGCGGCGGGCCAGGGCGGGCCGGGTCGTCAAGGGTCTGGCTGTGCTGGGTGCCCTCGCGGGCGGTGCCTTCGCCGCCTGGAAGTGGTGGGACAAACAGGCCAACCCTGACTGGCTGGTCGAACCCCCCGCCGCCACCGAGGTCCCTGACGGCGGTCATCTCACCTCGGTCGACGGCAGCGGTCAGTCCGTTCTGGACCCCGAGGTTCAGGCCAAGCAGGCCGAGGACGAGGCAGCGGACAGGGACGACCGCCGCTGATGCCGGCCCGCTGATTCCGACTGTCGGCGGCTGTCGGCGACTGTCGGGTGCGGCCCTTCCTATTCGTCCGCTCGCAACAGCGCTGTGGGGCAGGAGACTTGAGGATCTCCTGCCCCACAGCGCTGTTTCACGTGGAACATCCCTCCAGCGGAATGTGATGGTCCGATTGCGAAGGCCGACACCGGTGGATTCCTCGCCGTCAAGGTGACGCAGAACACAGTTTTCGCAAATGCGCACGTCATCACAGCCCATCCCGTCTCACCTCGGCACATGCCTCGCACGGCCTCCACCAGCACAGACGCAATCGCGACGGCCATCCGAACGGCCGTGGACGCTCTGGAGTGGGCCCCACGCCGGGTACACGAGGAAAAGGACCGGCCCGGTCG
>NZ_VJZC01000159.1 GCF_009377185.1 Streptomyces spongiae | reverse complement strand
CGACCAGCCCGTCGTCCACGGCGCCCGTCCCACTCACAGCGGCCTTCCCGGCCTCGGTGTCACTCGTCACGTCAGTCATCAACTGTCGCTTCCAGCTTGGGAGTTACACCATCCACCGTACAGACCCGGACCGTGGCCTGCCGGTACTTCTGACGGCGCGAGGGCGCCGAACGAGGGCCGTCCGGCAGTGGGGGCATCGCCGCGATACCGCCTCGGGTGGGAGGTCGGCGAGAGGCTTGACGCCCGTCCGTGCGACCGCGCGGACTCTACTGCCTGAGGTCGATCATGCGGACCGGCTGCCCCGTCGTGCGAGCAATGGTTTCGAAGTCGCGGTCGAAGTGGAGCAGGGTGAGGCCTGCTTCTTCCGCGGCGGCGGCCACCAGGAGATCGACGGGGCCCGCACTGCGGTGTTCCCCTTTGGCGGTCAGTTGTTCCTGGACGATGCGGGAGCGGCGGTAGATGCCGGCAGGCATGGGGCACCACGCGTAGTGGGCGTCGAGTGCAGCCTTCAGTCGCGCGCGGTCCGCGGCTGAGCGGGCGGAGTAGAGGACCTCGAGTTCCGTGATGTCGCAGATCGCGACGAGGCCGGCGCCGATCCTGTCGTCCCACTCAGTCGTGTTCTGGCCGAGCAGGACGCGGGCGAGGGCGGAGGTGTCGATGAGGTAGTCGGCGACGGTCACGGCCGGTACTGGTTCTTGTTCAGGAGAATGTCGATGTCCAGGGCTCCGTCGGTCACCAGTTGCCGTGCGTCTTCGAGTGCGCGCAGGCGCCGGTAGCGGGCGGTGACCTCGCGCAGGGCGGTGTTGATGGTGTCGCGCTTGGTGGTGGTGCCGAGTTCCTTGGCGGCTTCTTCCAGCGCCTCGTCGTCGAGGTCGATCACGGTACGGCTCAAGATGGCCTCCTCATGCACGCTGCGGCGTATATCAATATACATGATCGATTGTATATTGACTCGCGCACCCCTGGGTGGTCTGTTTCTCAGATCTGTGGCCTTGTGGTGAGCGCGTCAGAAGAGGGGTGTGCGCCAGGGACTTCCCGGTGGGCTCCTTTCAGCGTTCGAACTTCCAGGTGAGGCGGGAGGTCGTCACTTTCAGCATGGTGATCCGGATGCCGACGGCGGTGCCGTCAGTGTGCTTGCCGCTACAGGTGAGAACGGTTCCGGCGACCGCCTTCAAGCCAGTCGGACAGGTTGAGCGAGGGGGTCGAGGTGGTGCCGGAGACCAGGGTGCGTGCCCAGCCCGCCCAGGCCGAGCAACGTGGCCGCGCCGCAGGCGACGCCGACGAGGAACTTGTTGTCCGGCATGACGTACACCTGGACGTGTACCTTCAGGGGCCCCGGATCAGTGGCGTGGATCCGGCTCGCCGCCTTGCTTGCGGTGTCGTCCGCCGATCTGCAGGTCGCGTACGGCACAGGCTTCAGCCTGTGACCACTGCCATAGAGGCTCTGCCTCAGCACCCGGGGGAGAACCTCCGCGCGTTGGAAGGGGAGTCCGCTGCGGGCGGGTTGGAGATCCCCTCCCGTGCTGGGGCGCTGGGCTTGGCGTCCAGCCGGACCAGTCCATCCGGGACGCGTTCGGGACGCAGGTTGGACACAAGGATCGGAAAAGACTGACAATGGCCGAGGAAGAGAGAGGCGCCAAACCTCATCTGACCTGGGAAAACAATCAAGATGAGCATTGATCGACAAGGGTCGCCAAGATCCTCAATGGACTCATGATCCGTCGGCCGTGGGTTCGAGTCCCACCCGCCCCACTTCCGCAGGTCTCTGACCTGCGGAAACGTTCATTTTCGGGTGTTGGAGCGTCAACTTCGCCTGAACGGACTGAATCCGCTGCTCGTGGGTTTGGAGTCGGGCGTTGCTCGGGGGAGCTCCGCCCCCCTGACCTGCGGGTGAGTAGATGATCGAGGGTGTCGCTCGCGGCCTGGGCGACTGCCTTGAGGGCCGATGCCAGGACCCAGGGGCCGTACAGGGGCCGGGACGGCGCGGGCGTGTCCAGGCCGACGGTGTCTCCGGGGCGATTCATTGTCCGTTTTACCGTTGCGTGGGCATCGGGTGGACATCCTTCGTACAGCCAGTCGAATACCGGACCAGCGGAGAGGGCGGCGCGGCTGCCGGTACGTCTGGGTTCGCAGAGTGGGGGAGAAGGAAACTGCCCGAAGAGGAAAGGGCACTACAGGGTCGTCGGCGGCCTGTTTCCGAAGCCGTCCGCCCGGTGAGGCGGCCGGGGCCGCACAGGAGGTCTGAACCAGCTGTCGCTGTGAACTGGCATCCCCGCCCAGTGGTCATGGCCCTCGGCGGTCCATGAGCCGATCATGCCCGTGTGAGGACATCGCAGACGGGTGAGTCAGTTCTGTCGTGGGCCGTGGATTGCGGTCCTTCGTCAACGGTGCGGCCGTCGGCCGTCGCGCGGGCGGCCGTGAAGAGCTCGTCGCGCGGGGCATCCTTGAGCAGTTGACCTGCGCCGCCTCGATCGTCGGCAGGGTGTCGGAGTCGGCGTCGAAGCCGACAATGACGGGAACGACGTGGGGCCGTCCTTTCGGCGTGACGTTCTGGCCCCTGGGGAGCCACGCTCTCGTTCTCGCTGAACGCGGAGGCCGTCACGACACTTCGGCGAGGCTGTCGAGCACGCGCGAGTCGAAGTACTCCTCGATCCGTGCCACGAGCCCGTCGGAGTCGACCTCCAGCCGCATCATCGCCGGCATTCGGAACCGGCCTCCGGAGTGGAGCACCGCGGTCAGCGTGTACTGCAGGAACGCCTGCGAGCCGACTGTCGTGATGCGTCGGTCCTCGTAGCTCCGGCTCGTCGAGAGGGCACAGAGGTGACCGAGCATCGCAGCCATGGCATGGACGTCCTGCTCGATCTCGTCGAAGTTGTGCCAGGTGAGCGCGTCGGGTGCGAAGCAGCGGCGCACCTCGTCCATGTCGCCCTTCTCGATCGCGGCCAGCAAGGTGTTCACCGCGCTGAAGTCCGTGGGGTCCGGTTCTTTGCCCGACATCTCTTTCCTCGGTTCTCTTGGCCGCGCGGTGCGGCAATGCGTCCTGGACTTGGGTCCAGCTCTTTATGGCTGGGGCTCAGCGCCGGGCCTCGGCCACCCGACCTTTGCGGGCGCGTTCGGCGCGGTACCTGGCGAACCGCTGGAGTGCGGACGGATTGTCGGTCGAGCTGCGGTCGGCCACCTGCTCGATCTCTGTGCCCTGCAGGATGCGCTTGACCGGGACCTGGAGCTCTTCTTGCCGGTGATGGTGTGCGGGACCGCGCCTTGATCCTTCTCTGCGCCATGTCAAATGGAGCGAGTGCCTCCGGTATGTCGTCAGACGGCCTTCAGGAGCCGACGGGGCAACAGCGTGAGCTATGAGAACCCCCCCGGCGAAGGGTCTATGGGGCGATCAACTTCGACTCTTCGCCGGGGGCTCACGCCGCGCTGATGCATCTTTGCTGCTACCTCAGTCGGTCAGCTGCATCTGCATCTGAAGTTGCAGCAGTTCCTCGACGTGCCGGATCTCGACGATCCGGCCGTCGACCACGCGCGCGAGATCGATGCCGGAGCAGGTCACGTCACGGCCGGTCGCGGGCAGTCCGAACCAAGGGCCGGTGTGGGTCGCTGTGATCACCCACTGGGAGACGACCCAGCCGTCGTCCGTCTCGGCCTGGTAGACGATCTCGTGGTGAGGGTTGGTGAACCCGTCGCGCATGGCAGCGACCATTCCTTTCATCCCCTCGATCGCCGAGGGAGCCCCTGGGGGCAGGTTGTGGTCGATGAGATCGGGTGAGACCAGGGTGTCCAGCGCAGCGATATCTCCCGCGTCGAAGGCGGCGAATACGCGGATAGGGACATCGCGGGCGGAGGTGGGTTGGCTGTTCATCAGGGGTTTTCCTCTCACTGCGGTGAGCCGGCTTTCGAAGTCGGTCAGGCTGTGGGGTTGGGGTAGAAGGCGTTGATCTCGGCCAGGACGCGGTCGGGTGCTTCGTGGAGGAGGAAGTGTCCGGCGCCGGGGACGTCGGCGGAGGTGGCGTGGGGGGCGGCGTCCTGGAGGGGCGGCAGGACCATGTCGGCGAGGCCGGCCTGGGTGATCATGCGCACCGGGATGGTCAGCGGGGTCTCCTGGAACTTGGTGTTGTCGGCCTCGTCCTGGATCTCGGTCCGGTAGAGCTCGAAGCCGGCATGCAGGACCTGGGGGCGGGAGTACAGCCGGACGAACTCGGCCAGTTCATCGGCGGAGATGTTCTCGCCGGCGGTCCTCATCCCCTGGAAGAAGTGGGTGAGGAAGGTCTCGACCCGGCCGGTGACCAGTTCCTCCGCGAGCGGACGCTGCTTGTTGAAGGAGAAGTGCCAGAACATCGACTCGATGGCGGCGAACTTCAGGTTCTTGCCGGTCAGGCCGTAGTCCATGAGGAACAGGCCTGCTATCTGCTCGCGGTACTGGGCGGCCAGCGGGTAGGCGACGCTGACGCCGAAGTCGTGCGCGACGATCCGCACGTTCTCGAGGTGGCCGAGGTGGACGAGCAGCTTGTGGACGTAGGCGGCCAGGACCGCCTTGGCCCTGGAGGACGGGTTCCCAGTCGAGTCGCCAAGGCCCGGCAGGTCGATGGCGATGACGGTGCGGCCGGGCAGCAGCGAGGGCAGGACCTGGCGGTACTCGTACCAGCTCTGCGGCCAGCCGTGCAGCAGCACCATGACCTGCGGGCCGTCGCCGCCGACGACATAGTGCATCTGTACGTCGTCGATGGTGGTGAAGCCGTGCTGGAAGAGCTCGTTGAACTCGGCGTCGTCCTTGGTCGCCGCGTCGTAGCCGGGGCTGAGCGGCTCCTCCGACCCGACGGCCAGGGCGGTCGTGGAAGCTGTGGTGGAAGCGTTCATGATGGTGCGTCCTTTGTGGTGGTGGGTGCCGTCAAGCGCGGCGATACGGGTGGAGGCCTCCGCTGGTCGAGAACTCTGGGCGGAGCGCGAGCGCCGGGACGTTCAGGGGGGGAGTGCGGCCGCCCGGGGTGGGCGGTCAGACGGCGATGCCGCCGTCGACGTTCCAGCTGGTGCCAGTGATGAAGTGGGCTTCGGGGCCGGCGAGATAGGCGACGGCGCTGGCGATGTCGGCGGGCTCGGCGAATTGGTCGAGCGGCATGAGCTGCTTCAGGGATTCCGCGTACGGGCCTGAGTCAGGGGTCATGTCCGTGGTGGTGGGGCCGGGCTGCACGTTGTTGACGGTGATGCCGCGCGGACCGAGTTCGCGGGCCAGTCCCCGGGTGAGACCGGCGACAGCGGCCTTCGTCAGGGCGTAGACGGTTGCGCCGGGGAAGGGGACGCGGTCGACGATGACGCTGCCGATGGTGATGATGCGACCGCCCTGGCCGAGGTGGGGAGCGGCGGCCTGGACGGCGCTGAACACGCCCCGGACGTTGACCGCGACGAGCCGGTCGAAATCCTCCAGCGGGAAGTCCTCGATCGGCGCGGCGTGGGAGACGCCGGCGTTGTTGACGAGGATGTCCAATCCGCCGAAATGCTCCGTGGTGCGGCTGACCGCGGCCCGGACGGCTTCGTGGTCCGCGCTGTCCGCCTGCACCGCCAAGGCGCCTGTCGCCTCGGCCACGGCGTCGGCCTGGTCCTTGGCACTGGCGTAGGTGAAGGCGACCTGGGCGCCGTCGGCGGCCAGACGGCGCACGATCCCGGCACCGATTCCCCGGGACCCGCCCGTGACCAGGGCGGTTTTGCCTTCGAGGGGCCGTACGCCGGACCGGGTGGTGCCGGGGGCGAGCTGGGTGCCCATGGGGGTCTCCGATTTCTTCAGCACTTCACTTACGAACCGAACCGCTCGGTTACTATATCCACGATGACACTAACCTGAGCAAGCGCGGGATTCATTCCGCGGCGGCGAACTTTTCTCAAGGAGGCTTCGATGCCCAGCACGGGACGGCCCCGGTCCTTCGACACCGACGAGGCGCTGGAGGTGGCGATGCGGGTGTTCTGGGCCGAGGGTTACGAGGGTGCCTCGCTCGCCGCGCTGACCGAGGCCATGGGGATCAACCGGCGCAGCATCTACGCCGCCTTCGGCAACAAGGAGGAGCTGTTCCGCAAGGCCGTCGACCGCTATGTGCAGGGCCCGGGAGCCTTTGTGGCCCCGGCTCTTGAGCTTCCCACCGCCCGGCAGGTGGCCGAGGCGATGCTGCACGGAGCCGTGGACGCCCACACCGCGCCCGGCTGCCCGCGCGGCTGCCTGCTGGTGCAGTCCGCGCTGGCCGCCGGCCCGGAAAGCGAACCGGTCCGCCGCGACCTGGCCGAACGCCGCGAGGCCGGAGTGGCCGCTCTGCGGAAACGGTTCGAACAAGCCCAGGCCGAGGGCGACCTGCCACTCACTGCCGACCCGGAAACCCTCGCCCGCTATGTGCACACCGTCGGGCAGGGCCTCGCCGTGCAGGCCGCCGGCGGCGCCAGCCGAGAAGACATGCACCGCGTCGCCGACCAGGCCCTCAGTACGTGGCCAAGCTCGTGATCGGCACATTGACGATCGTTGCTGAGTCCGGCGATGGGACCTACGTACTCGGCTGACCCGATTGACGCGCTGCGACCCAGGTCCCTGCACAGTCCGGTGGACAAAATCGCCTAGTGGCGCCAGGGACGATGCTCCATCTCGGTTGCCTGGGGTGGAGCATCATCGCGTCGGTAAGGGACTCCGCTGCGCGAAGGGTTCCAGGCCCTCGGCTGAACTGGGCGGCTGCTGCCGTGGCAAGCGTCCAACTCATCGACCCTCAGGGGTCATTGAGAGGCCACAAGGGCAGGAACAGACCGACAAGCACTGCACAGGGCTGACGCTGATCAGCACGTCTGACCTGCAAGAATGGCGTGAATCGGCAATGATCGGCAAGGGCCGCCAAGATCCTCAAGGGACTCATAATCCGTCGGCCGTGGGTTCGAGTCCCACCCGCCCCACCTGTGCAGGTCTTTGACCTGCGGAAACTTTCATTTTGTCCTGTCGGATCGTCAACTTCGCCTGAACGGACTGAATCCGCTGCTCGCGAGTTCGGCTCCGTTGCGGTCGGTGTTAGTCCGCACCGCTCTCACCTGCGTAGATGTCGTGTTCCGGTGATGAGGCAGGTCTCCGCGGGTGACGTGTACGAGGCATGGGCGCCGGATTCTGGACGCTGGCTGGGCACGAGGATTTGAGAAGTGCTGCCCGGGGGCCTTCGAGTAGGCGGGTCTGCCGGGCCGGCGGCTGGGTACGGAGGCCGCCCGAACGGGGTGCGGTCCGAGCCTGGGACGCGAAAACGGCCCGTACTGGAAACGGCCCGGAAAGGACCGGCAGACATGGCGGGACGGGCCGGACTGGCGGGTCGCGCCCCACTACAGCCGCACCGGTGCTCCTGCTCATCCTGTCCATCGAGAGGCATCGATGGCCACTGCTCAGGCGTGACGTGATCCGGTGTGCAGGCGCGGGTGGGCTTGGTTTTACCGACGGGACCTGGCACCAGAACCGGCAGGGCTCGGCGGCCGCACACCCCTCAACAGAGGTATGCTCGCCCGCCGCCGAGCCCTGCCCTTTCAGGGGTGTGCTCTTGAGCAGCAGTCACTTCCGGTGTACGGACTATCCGGGGTGCCCGCCCGAGGCTCAGCGGACGCGGTTCGCCAGTTTGGTGGTGGTGTTGAGGAGGTACTCCAGCGGTCCGCGGTGGAAGAAGCGGGACCAGATCGCCGCGAACAGGGTGGCTCCGACGACGAAGCAGAGCAGCAGCTCGAAGGAGGCGGACTGCGGTGGGGTCACCGCTTCGCCGGGCAGGGCGAGGATCACCAGGATGTGGCTCACGTAGAGGGTCAGGGACATGGTTCCGACGGCGATGACTGGCGCTGCCAGCCGGCGCAGCACCGGCAGCCGGTCCACGGCCACCGTCAGGCACAGGATCACGGTGATCGCGACACCCAGGCAGCCGACGAGGTCGAACGTGGAACCGCTGTGCGGCTCGGCCGCCAGCAGCCCACAGCCGTCGGGGCCCCACAGCCCACTGCCGACCGGCAGGTCGAAGGATCCCTCTGCCATGCCGGGATCCTGCATGGCACCGCGGTCCTTGAGGACGTCGAACTCCTTCATGCCAGGCATCCCGGCCGCCATCTCCTTGGCGCCGCCGGTCAGCCGGAGCGCCAACCACGAGACGCCGTATCCGAACGCGATCAGCGCGGGCCCGACCACGGCCAGCCGCCGCCGCACGGCGCCCGAGGACAGATCAAGCCGGCCCAGCGCCATGCCGGTGACCACGAACGTCATCCAGGTGATCGCCGGGTAGAAGCCGGTGAGCAGGAAGTCGAGCACGCCCACGCCGGAGAGGCGCGCGATCGGGTCGTAGGAGTCGATGGTGTTCACGATCGATTCGCTGAGCAGCGCCCGCAGGCAGTACGCCACCTGCGGCGCGATGAGCGCGAGCGCGACCGCGATGGCCGCGAGGGTCCTGGCCCGCAGCCGCAGCAGGGGCAGGGCCAGCAGGAAGTAGACCGCGTAGAAGTTGATGATGACGCCGCCGCCGAAGTCGGTCATCGCCAGCGCGGTGCCCACCACGAGCAGGATCACGGCCCGGATCACGATCCTGGCCTTCGCCTGCCGGCCGGCCAGTCCGGTCTTCGGCTCCAGGCGGCCGGCGATCAGCACCAGCGAGAATCCGGCGAGGGTGGCGAACAGCGCCGAGGCCCGGCCGCTCGCCAGCCAGACGAACCAGGTGCCCGCGCCGTCGCCGGAGGTGGGGAAGGGATTGAAGGGGCCGACGTGCACGGCGAACATTCCGAACACGGCCACGGCACGGGCGAGGTCCACTCCGACCAACCGTGCGGTCGACGAAGGGCGTTTCGTCGCTGTGGCGGACTCGGGTGCGGGTAAGGGCTGGGTAGGCGCCTTCTTGGCGCTTTCGATCTCGGTCACCGGGACAACCTTGCCGAGGCGGGGGCGGTCGACCATCCGCCGGGCTTCAGGAGGTCCCCCGCCGGTCGGCCGACCGGTCCCCTCCGATCGGCGGGGGCCCGGTCTCGGTCGTACAGGCACGCCTGTGGTGGTCAAGCTGGTCGCCGCGATGCCGCGGGTCGGCAGGCTCACCACGAGCCGGCAGTTCTTCCGCTCCGCCTGAAGGCCGAGCGGCGTCACTTCTCATCGATATTGATCACGCAGGCGGGCGGCGGGGTGACGTCCGAACTCGCGTCGGAACGGCATCCGTGGGAAGCGACACACCCCGATGTGTCTTATCGGATGTGTCGGGCCAGTCCGGTCGCCCTGCCCATCAGCCATTCGAGCGGCCCTCGCTTTACGAAGCGGGACCAGAGGGTGGCGAGGACGGTGACGGACGCGATGAGGCCGAGCAGGATGTGCAGCGGCGGGACGGCCGATGTCTCGGTGTCCAGGAGCCAGATGGCGACGATGTGGTAGACGTACGCCGTCAGTGACATCGAGCCGACCGCGATGACGGGCCCCGCCAGGCGGCGCAGCCGGGGAAAGGCGTCCATGGCGGCCAGGCACGCGGTGATCACCAGGATCGCCACACCCGTGGCGGCCATGATGGACAGGGTCGCCTCGCTGTGCGGGGCTGAGGCCAGCATCCCGGCGGGGGTGTCGCCGAAGATGCCGATGCTGTCGGGCGACACGGACGACACGGACGACACGGACGACATGCCCGGCCCCTCTTCGGCTTTCCGGACGGCTTCGGCGGCACCGGGTACGAGACGCACCGCGAGCCAGGAGCCGCCGTAGCCGGTGACGGCGAGGGCGACGCCGGTGAGGGCGAGGCGCATCCGGACAGCCTTGGCAGCCAGGTCGCAGCGGGCGACAGCCATACCGGCGATCACGAACGGGACCCAGGTCAGGGCCGGATAACCGCCGGTGAAGAACAGTGAGACGAGGCCGTCGGCCTGGCCGTAGGAGAGGAACACGCGGCCGCCGACCACCGGCTTCAGCGCGTACAGCAGCTGCGGACCCACCAGGGCCCATCCTGCGGCGATCAACGCCAGTGGCTTGGCGCCCAGCCGGTACAGCGGCAGCACGAGCAGGAAGAACAGTCCGTAGAAAGCGAGGATCGGCACGACCGGAGTGCCCGTCAGGGTCAGGGCGGTGCCAAGGGCCAGCAGGATCACGGCCCTGATGATCACCTTGGCGACGGCCTGCCGGCCGGCCAGGCCGGTCTTCGGTGTGCGGCGGCCGGTGATGAGGGCGACCGCGAAGCCGGCCAGGACGGCGAACAGGGCGGATGAGCGGCCTTGCGCCAGTTCCATCAGGAAGCCGATGACCCCGCCCTGGCTGGGGGCGGGGCCTACGTGGACCGCGTACATGCCGAAGACGGCCAGGCCGCGGGCCAGGTCCAGCCCTATCAGCCGGCCCACGCCGGGCGCGCCGGTCGAGGGCTCGCTGCGCTCGCGTTCGGGGGACGGCGCGTCGGCCGTAAGCGGCGGGGAGTCTGGGTGATGGGTCATGACCCTCAGGCTGGAGACCCGGGCCGATCACGGACTATCCGGCAGAAGGCTGCCGTGTCCCTGCCGAGTGGTGGGTGCTACCCCGCCGTGTGGCTGGAGCTGCCGCTCGCCGGGCCGCAGGAGCTCTACGTGGCTTTAGGGTCGAGTCGACATGGGCCGGACGGCATGAACGACGGTGAGGCGGAGCGCGTGATCCGGGTAGTGGTGGTCGACGACGAGGCACTGGTCCGCTCGGGCTTCGAACTCATTCTGGGCGCGTCCGAGGACATCGAGGTCGTCGCGACCGCGAGCGGCGGCCACGCGGTGGAGGCCGTCCGGCGGGAGCGGCCGGACGTGGTCCTGCTGGACATCCGGATGCCGGACGTCGACGGGCTCACCGTCCTGCGCGAGCTGCGGACGATGCCGGATCCGCCGGTGGTGGCGATGCTGACCACGTTCGACGCCGACGAGTACATCCTGACCGCGCTGAACTCGGGCGCGGCCGGTTTCCTGCTCAAGGACACGGAGCCGGAGCAGCTTGCCCACCTGGTGCGGACCCTGGTCGCGGGCGGTGTGGTGCTGTCGCCCAAGGCGTCGCGGACGCTGGTGCACAGCCACCCCGGCACCGAGGCGGCCGTCGACGAGGAGGCCGCGCGTGTCCGGCTGCTCACCGCGCGGGAGCGCGACGTCCTCGTCCTGGTGGCGGAGGGGCTGTCGAACGCCGACATCGGGGCGCGTATCCACCTGGGGGCGGGCACGGTGAAGGACCACGTCAGCGCGATCCTCACGAAGCTGCGGGTGACGAGCCGGGTGCAGGCCGCGCTGCTGGCGCAGCGGGCCGGGCTGCTCGACGATCGCCCGCGGTCGGAGGCCGGCCGATGAGCCGTGCACGTGCCGTGTGGCAGCGGGTTCCCGCGCCGGTCGTCGACATCGTCCTGGTGGCGGTGGCGGCCGTGGATGTGCTGGTGGTGGACATGTGGGAGCACACGCGTCCCGAGGTCACGCTGGCCGCGGTCGGCTGCGCCGCGTTGGCGTTCCGGCGCAGGTTCCCGCTCGGCGTCTTCCTGCTCACCCTGCCCATCGCGCTGATGCAGGATGTCGCCGTCGCTGTGCTCGCGGCGCTGTTCACGCTGGCCGAACGCTCCCGCAACCGCCGTCTCCTCGCGGTGTGCGTCGTCCTGGCCGCCGTCGCGAGCAGTACTCCGTGGCCCCTGGCCGAGGCGGACCGAACCATGACGCTGGTCTTCTTCGTGTACGGCCTGGCAACCAGCGTCGCCCCGGTCCTCTTCGGCCAGCTTCTCCAGGCACGACGGGACCTGGCGCGGCGGCTGGCCGAGGTCGAGGAGGCCAGGGAGCACGAGCGGACCCTGCACGCCCAGGCCGTGCTCGCCCGTGAACGCGCCCAGCTGGCCCGCGAGATGCACGACGTGGTCTCCCACCAGGTCAGCCTGATCGCCGTACGGGCCGGGGCGTTGCAGGTCGCCGCGCGGGACGCGGACGCCAAGGAGGCCGCCCGCACGATCCGTTCGCTGAGCGTCACCACCCTCGACGAGCTGCGCACCATGGTCACGCTGCTGCGCGCCTCCGGCGGCAAATCCACCGAGCTGACGCCGCAGCCCACCTTGGCCGACCTGCGCAAACTGGTCGAATCCAGCGGCACTCACACGGAGCTGACGGGTGAGCTGCCGCCCACCGTGGGCACACCCGCCCAACGCGCCCTTTACCGCACGGTTCAGGAGGCGCTGACCAACGTCCGCAAGCACGCCCCCGGCGCCAACGCTCGCGTCGAGCTGTGGCAGGACGGGGACGGTATTGGAGTGACCGTCACCAACACCCCTCCCACGCGCCCCTCCCTCTCCTTGCCCGGTTCGCAGCAGGGCTTGGTCGGCCTGCGGGAACGGGCCGAGATCCTGCACGGCTCCCTGGACGCGGGCCCGACTGCTCAGGGCGGCTACCGGGTGCGGCTGAGGGTTCCCCTGAGCGCGGACTGACATGCTGTTCTGCCGGCTTGCGGCTTGAGGCTCACACGTGAGCCTCAACCGGCAGCGCACGCCGACGCCCCTGGACCGTGCTCCGCCGGCTTGCCTTGTGTCCAGCTCCCCGTCCCGACCGTGTCCGGTGCCGCGTCAGCCCGTTGAGGATCCCGGAACCAGGCTGACAGCCCTGATCACCGCCTCACTTCAGCAGGGTGCTGACCAAGGCGACGGCCACTCCCAAGAGCGCGTCAGTACCGCCGATCCTGACGGCTCGTCCCCACGTACGGCCTGCGGCCCGGGAGACGAGCAGGCCCCAGCCCAGGAGCAGGACGGTGTTGGTTCCGAAGGCGACGTACTCGATGCCTGTGGAGTGCCACCAGCCAAGGCCCGCCCCCCACAGCAGCAGTGTGGTGGGCAACGCCGCCACTACCAGCGGCCATTCGGCGAGGCCTGCGCGCACCACTCCCCGTATGCCGGGATGGCCCTGAGCATCGCGGCGAGCGATCTGGTGGGCGTATCCATGAGCCAGGGCCGAGGCAAGGGCGGTGAACAGGACCCACACGGCGTCGTCCATGCGCGCCGCCCGAGTCACCTCGCCGAACTGCGTGAGCGCGGCAACGGCCGAACTCGACACCAGGAGCCCGTACACGCCGCCGAACAGCGCAGTCGGCTGGGCCGGCCAGTCCCATAGCCCACGTCTGCAACGGATGGCCGACTCGGTGCGCATAGGGGGACTTTCGCGGTCTTGGTTCCCTTGGGGGTCGGTGCGTGAGGTTGTCCGGCCGGGACTGGGACAGTGGAAGACCGGACAACCTTGCGTGTGGTGGGTCATCGCGCGGGGGCCAGGAGCTGGGTGGCCGCCAGCCGCGCGTACAGCCGGTCCTGGTCCACCAGTTCCTCATGGGTGCCCACGGCCCGGACCCGGCCGGCGTCCATGACGACGATCCGGTCAGCGCCTGTCACCGTCGACAGGCGGTGGGCCACCACCAGCACAGTGGTCTCCCGGGCCACGTCCGCGATGACGTCCCGCAGCGCGAGCTCGTTGACGGCGTCGAGCTGCGAGGTCGCCTCGTCCAGGAGCAACAACCGGGGCTTGCGGAGCAGGGCGCGGGCGATGGCGATGCGTTGCCGCTCGCCGCCCGACAGCTTCGAGCCGCGGTGGCCGACCGGGGTGTCCAGGCCGTGGGGCAGACGCTCGACGAGGGTGTCGAGCTTCGTGCGGGCCAGGACATCGCGGAGGGCGTCGTCCGTCGCATTGGGCGCGGCAAAGACGAGGTTCTCGCGGAGCGTGCCGGCCAGCACCGGGGGCGTCCTGCTCGACGTATCCGATGGCGGACCGCAGTGGGGACAGCGGCCAGTGCCGTACGTCCTTGCCGTCGACCAGGACCCGGCCACCGGTGGCCTCGTGGAACCGCTCGATGAGCGCGAAGATCGTCGACTTGCCCGCACCCGAGGGGCCCACGAAGGCCGTCATCCCAGCACCCGGTACCTCGAAACGCACCCGCTGATGGACGTACGGCAGGCCCGGACGGTAGCGGAAGGACACGTCCTCGAAACGGACCGACGCCGGACCCGGCGCGGCTGTCCCCTGCCGGGGCAGGGCGTCCGCCTGCCGAGCGGGCGATTCCGTCGAGAGGCGTTCCACGGCCGCGATGCGGGAGGCCGCGGCCGCCCCCTCCTGATAGGAGGTCACGGCGTCGACCAGCTTGGACACCGGCTCGATCAGATAGAAGAGGTACAGCAGGAAGGCGATGAGGGTGGACACGGGGATCTCCCCGGTCGCCACCCGCGCCCCGCCGACCGCGAGCACCGCGAGGAAGGCCAGCTGTACGGCGAGTTCGTCGGCCGAGCCCGCCACGGCCTCCCACTTCGCGCTCTTCACACCGTGCCGCCACGCCCGCCGCGCCGCCGCCACCACCCGAGCGGTCTCCCGCTCCTCGGCACCGGACGCCTTCACCGTGCGAAACGCCCCGAGAGACCGCTCCAATCCGACGGAGATCTCCCCGACCGCCTTCTGCGACCGCTCGGTGGCCCGCGCGATCTGCGGCATCACCAGCGCGGCGGCCCCACCGACCAACACGATCACACCGAGCGTCACACCCAGCAGCACGACGTCCAGGAACGCCATCACCACGACCGCCGCGACGAAGGCCACGGTGCCGGTGGCCGCGGAGACGACCGCCTGGGTGCTGACCGCCCGCAGCAGCGTGGTGTCCGAAGTGACCCGGGACATCAGATCACCCGGCGGGATCCGCTCCCACTCCGAGATCCGCAACCGCAACAGCCGCCCCACCAGGGTGCGCCGCGCGGCCAGGACCACCGACTCCGCCGTCCTCTCCAGCACATACGCGCCGAACGCCTCGACCGCCGTGCCCAGCACCACCAGGACGGTGAGCGCGATCAGGATCCCGGCGATGGTCTCACCGGAGGCCAGCCGGTCCACCAGCGCCTTCGTGGCCAGCGGCTGCAGCAGCCCCCCGGCGGCCCCGACCAGGGCGCACAACAGACCGAGGGCGACCGCCCACCGGTGCGGCCGCACATACGCGCCCAGTGTCTTGATCGTCTCCCGGGCGGACAGGGACGGCTCATCCGTCGGGAACGGCTCATCCGTCGGGAACGGCTCATCCGTCGTCGGAGCGGATGCGGTGTTCACGAAGTTCCCTTCTTCTGCGGTGTCGCGGCGTCACAACCCGGTACGCGGGCCGAAGTGCCGGGGCAGTCCTCGCGCTCCTTGTGTCGGCGCGGTCTGTCATGCCTGCAGTCTTCAAGCCCGGCCGCCACGGGCCCATCCGGCAACCGTCGGGTCCACCCCCGCCAAGTGCCGAACAACACTGCCCGTCCGGTCGCACCGGACCGACCGGTCAGGGCGAGACTCCGCCTGTCGGCAGGGCGGTACCCGCCGATCGGCGGGGGAGAGCCCGAAGACTGCCGGATGGTCCGCCCCCGGACGTCCACGCGAGGTTCTCCGTATGACACAGACACAGCCGCCGCAGGAGACATCAGCTCCCCAGGAGAACTCGCCTCCGCCGCCCCAGACCTCCCCCGAGTCCCCGGCCTCGCCCGGTCCCTCGATGGGACGCCTCGTCGGGGTGGACCTGGCCCGGGCGCTGGCGGTGTTCGGCATGTACGTCGTGCACATCGGCCCCCCGCTGTCCGCCACGACTGGCGTCGGCAGCTGGATCCGATACATATCGGACGGTCACTCGTCGGTCCTGTTCGCCACCCTCGCCGGGTTCTCCCTGATGCTGC
Organism: Streptomyces spongiae; assembly: GCF_009377185.1. Lineage (GTDB taxonomy): Bacteria > Actinomycetota > Actinomycetes > Streptomycetales > Streptomycetaceae > Streptomyces > Streptomyces spongiae. The sequence continues at coordinate 2,874 of NZ_VJZC01000159.1, read as the reverse complement.
TCGCCGGCCGCCGCGAGCCCAAGACCGGCCAGGCGGGCCGGCAGGCGAGGGCCCGCATTGCGATCCGCGCCGTGATCCTGCTGGCGCTGGGCACCGTGATGGCGATGGAGTACGGGGGCGTGATCATCCTCGGCTTCTACGGCGTCTACTTCCTCCTCGCCCTGCCCCTGGTGCGGCTGAGCGCCAGGACCCTCGCGATCATCGCGGCCGCGTTCGCCCTCGTCACACCGCAGCTGGCGTTCGTCCTCAGCTCGCTGCTGACCCCGTCGGTCCAGCAGAGCATCAACACCTACGACCCGCTCCGCCACCTCAGCGAGGTCGGCGTCCTCGATCTGCTGCTCACCGGCTTCTACCCGGCGCTCACTTGGATGTCGTTCGTCATCGCGGGCATGGCGCTGGGCCGCCTCGACCTCTCCTGCGGCACCATCCTGAAGCGCCTGGCCGCGCTCGGCGCCACCCTCACCGCGGCCGCCTACGGCATGTCCCTGCTGCTCGCCGGCAAGGGCGCGTTGCGGAGCCTCGCGGAAGACGGGCCGTCGTCCGGCGGCTCCGGTTCGATGCCCACCGGCAGCGGGTCGATGCCCGCTGATGCAGGGTCGTTCCCCGACATGTCCGCGTCGTTTCTCCTGAAGGCCGGGCCGCACAGCGGAACCACGTTCGACATCATCGGCAGCGTCGGAATCGCGATCCTCGTGATCGTGGGCGCGACGGTGGCGATGGACCGCCTGCCGCGACTGCGCCGCCTGGCCAAGCCGGTCATCGCCGTGGGCACCATGTCCCTGACCGCCTACGTCGGCCACTTCCTCGCACAGACCGCATTTTCCACGCCCGCCGGAACCGGCACCCAGCAGTCCTGGCTGCCCCTGATCATGTACGTCCTCGGAGCCATCCTGTTCGCCGCGATCTGGTCCCGCTTCTTCCGCCGCGGCCCCCTGGAGTACCTGCTCAACGCCGCCACCAAGCCTGCGAAGCACCTGCGATGAGACCCGAGCCGGGGTGTGAACTTCCACACTCCACCCCGGCCCGGGCCGCTCATGGATCCAGCATCTGCCGCTGCTGCCCCAACGCCCATCCGGACAGGTAGTGCTGGAGCAGCCTCCGAACAACCCGCACTAGAAGATTTCGAGACCCTCTCATCAGCTGGGGAGAGGATCCTTGAACCGGGTGTGCGCGTCCGTCCAGAGCGCGTTCTGGACGCAGGTTGGACACAAGGATCGGAAAAGACTGACAAGGGCTGGGAAGGACTGAGGCGCCAAACCTCGTCTGAGCTGGGAAAACGGCCAAGATGAGCATGGATCGACAAGGGCCGCCAAGATCCTCAAAGGACTCATAATCCGTCGGCCGTGGGTTCGAGTCCCACCCGCTCCACCTGTGCAGATCGCTGACCTGCGGAAACGTTCATTTTTGGGTGCCGGAGCGTCAACTTTGCCTGAACGGACTGAATCCGCTGCTCGTGGGTTTGAAGGCGGGCGGTGCTCGGGGGAGCTCCACCCCCTGACCTGCGGGTGAGTAGATGATCGAGGGTGTCGCTCGCGGCCTGGGCGACTGCCTTGAGGGCCGATGCCAGGACCCAGGGGTCGTACAGGGGCCGGGACGGCGCAGACGTGTCCAGGCCGACGGTGTTTCGGGGTCGAGTACCGGGCCGGCGGCGGAGGAGGCAGTGCTGATGCCGGCGCGGCGGGTGCGCGGACGCGGTAGGGCGACGTCGGCTGCCGTCTGTGCTGTGGAAAACCTGTCGCTGCTGAGGAAGTGTGCCACCGCAGCAGGTGCCGTGGTTTTGCCGGTTCAGGTGAAGCCCGGCTGGAGTCGGCCCGGCAGTCCCATTCCGGGTGCGGCAGGAATGTACGGCGATCTGTCAGAGCGGTCCTCCCACTCACCGGTTGGGCCCCGCCCGGGCGGCCGGACCGGCATGCGGGCTGGTCACCGGTGCTGCGCCGTGCCCAGCTCGTCGGTGTACCGGCCGAGGACGTCCTCGGCGGTGGGGGCGGGGCCGAACAGCTGCTCCTGGCGGCGGGGGTCGGCGACGTAGCGGCCGCTGTCGAACCAGCTGAACATCGCGGCCATGTCCTTGACCAGGGGCATGAAGCGTCCGGCCATGGCTCCTGCGGCGCGGGCGACGACGGAGGGGACGGCCCGTACCTTGATCTCCTTTCCGGCCCGGTTGCCCATCAGGTCGGCCATCCCGCGCATGCTGACCGGACGGTCCCAGCCGATGTCGATGCGCTCACCGTTGTCTGCCTCGACGTCGACGGCGGCCGCCAGGTACGCCGCGAGGTCTGAGGTGTGGACGAAGGTCAGCGGGACGGTGGTCTTGCCGATCCACGCCAGGCGGCCCTTGTCGATCGGGTTGCCCGCCATGGTCGCGATCTGGTCGAGGAAGGCCCCCGGCCGCAGTGCGATGAACGGGACGTCGAGCTGTTCGAGCTTGTCCTCGGCGAGCTTCTTGTGCCAGAAGTGCGGGACCTGGGGCGTCTGGTCGCTGGTGAGGATGCTGGTCAGGACGAACCGCCGGATGCCGGTGCGGTGGGCGGCCTCAGCGAGGTTGGCGTTGCCGACGGTGTCGATGTCGTGCGCGTTCTTGCCGCCGCGGGTGTAGCCGGCAGCGGTGGTGATGACGGCATCGGCGCCGTTCATGGCGGCGACGAGCGAGTCGAGGTCGAGCATGTCGCCGCGGGCGATCTCGACACCCCGGTTTTCGAGCCTGCTCGCGTCGGTGGTCGGCCGGACCAGGGCGCGGACGTTCCTACCGCGCCTCAGCAGTTCGTCGACGACCTTGCCGCCGAGGGAACCGGTCGCGCCGACGACGAGGACGGGGAGGGTGGTGGTCATGGGGGTCTCACTTTTCCATCAGGTCAGTGGTGGTGGGGGGAATTG
>NZ_VJZC01000158.1 GCF_009377185.1 Streptomyces spongiae | reverse complement strand
GGGCTGGAGCGGGCCTCCGAACAGGGGTCGTACTTCACGGGCCGGGGTGAGGCGTTGGCGGCCTTGGCGGCCTGGGTGGACGGCGAAGAGGACGACGACCCGGACGTGCTCGTGCACAGTCTCGCGGCCATGATGAGCACCCCCCTGCCGCCGGTGTTCAGCGGACAGGCCCCGATCGTGGTGACCGGCAGCCCGGGTGTCGGCAAGTCCGCGCTGCTGGGCCACTTCGCCCTGCACTTCTCCGATCTCGTCGACGACGACCTGCGGCGGCTCCGTCGTCCAAGGGGGCACGTCCACGCGGCGATTCACGCCCGCCACAAACTCCTCCCCGACATGGTGGCCGCCGTCGCCGACGTCGCCGGGCTGCCGGGCGACACGGGCCAGGAGGAGCTGCTGCGCGACCTGGCCCTGCGGTTCGAGCCCCTCGTCCTGGTGATCGACGCCCTGGACGAGGCGGGCATGGCGGGCGGGGAGGGACTCGGCGGGGAGGCGGAGCACATCGCCGCCACCTTCCTGGCACCACTCGCCGAGATCCCGAGCGTACGGCTGGTCGTCGGCACCCGCCCGGCTGTGGTCGGGGCGCTCGGCCCCCGGTTCCGCCCCCTGGACCTGGACGATCCCCGGTGGGGCCGCGACGCGGACGTCGCCGACTACGCGTACCGGCTGCTGCGGGCGCCCGACGGTCTCGGCAGCACCGGCGCGTACTCCTCCGACTCGCACTCCGCCGGTCTGGTCGCCCGCGCGATCTCGACGCGGGCGGGCGGCAACTACCTCGCCGCCCGCCTGCTGGCCCGTACCCTCGCCCGCCGCCCCGCCCCCATCGACACGGACGTGCTGGACTGGGAGCGGCAGATCCCCTCGCTCGCCGCCGCCCCGTCCCTCCTGGCCGGCCCCGCCTTCCGCTGGGCCCTCGGCGACCAACTGCGCGAGGACACCGAGCGCGGCCGCTCCCTCCTGCTCCCGCTGGCCCTCGCCGAGGGCTCCGGCCTGCCGGGCGCCGCCGTGTGGCCCGCCGTCGCCTCCGCCCTCACCGGCCGGCAGGTGACCGCCGACGACATCCGGTGGGTCATGCGGAGCGCCGGCACGCACATCGTCGAGGCGCTGGACGAGCAGGGACGCTCCGTGTACCGGCTGTACCACGAGTCCTTCGCCGACGAGTTGCGCGCGGGCGCGACCGAGGCGGTGCAGGGCGCCGTCACGCGGGCCCTGCTCTCCCTGGTCCCGACCGACCCGGCAACGGGCCTAAGGGACTGGCCACGAGCGGACCCCTACATCCTGGACCACCTCGCCACGCACGCCGCGGCCTGCGGCCTGCTCGACGAGCTGGTGTGCGACCCGGGGTACCTGGTCATGGCCGAACCGACGGCGTTGCAGCGGGTGTTGCCCGGGGTGCGGTCCGGTACGGCGGTCGAGGCGCGGGTCGCCTACGAGCGGGTGGGCGCGGAGCTGTGGAAGGAACCGGACCGGCGTGCGCGCATGGCCCAACTCCGGCTGTCCGCCGTGCTGTCGGGGGCAGGTGAGCTCGACGAGGCGGTGCGGGAGCGGGCGGAGGAGCTGCCGTGGGACACCGTGTGGACCGTGCCGCTGGAGGAGACGTCGAGGAACTACCGGACGATCGGCAGCCACGACGGCCATCTGGCCGGTGTCGCCCTGCTCACGTTCGACGGCCGGACGGTGCTGGTCACGGCGGAGAATCCGCCCCGGCTGCGCATGTGGGACTTCGCGACGGGGGCGCCCCTGGGTGAGCTACGGGCGGGCGCCGAACCCGTCATCGAGGAACTCGCCGCACTTCCCGGCGCGGACTCCGGCCGACTGGCCGTCGTTCTCAAGGAGGGCCAGGGGGGCGCCGCTGACAGAATCCTGCGCGTCATCGACGTACGCACCGGCATGCCGGTGGGATCCGGAATCAGCAGCCGCGCGACCGAGTGGGCCGTCGCGGAGGTCGGGGACCGGCATGTGGTCGCACTGCTGGAACCTGATCGGTCGATCCGTCTGGTGGATCCCGCGGAAGGACGTGAGCTGGCCCGGCTGACCGTGCCCGAGTCCGCCTGGGCCCGCGTCCCGAAGTACCGTCTGGGCCCGCCTCCCAAGCCGGCAGCGAAGATCGGTCTGGGCATGCGTCACGGGCAGCTGATCGTGGTGCTGGCCAGGGACGCGTCTTTCCAATGGGGCGACGTACCGGCGCAGATCGATGAATGGATTCTCGATCCTGACGCCGGATGGAACGTCGCCTCGACCCGTGGCCCGTACCGCGCCGTGGGCCGCCAGATCCTGGCTGTGGCGGTGTCGGAGGACCGGACCTGGGTGGTCACGGCCGGGTGGATGCGGGACGGCGAGGTGGGCAGGCTCACCCATCATCACGCGACCCTGTCGGAGCGGACGGACAACCACACACCGAGTTGGGCAGTGCTCGTGGACGCCCCTTGGGAGACCTTTCTGCTCCGTTACCGGGACAGGGACGTGGAGGTGATGGGGCTCAACGGCCAACGACGCGTCAAGACGTCGATCCACGGCTCCTCCAAGTCCCTCCTGTTCGCCCACGCGGACGCCCAGGGCTATCGCATCGTGTCCTGGGACATCCACCAGGCTCCCAGGGTGTGGACACTCCGGCGGGAGGACGAGGGGCTCCGTCACGTGCCCGGCCGCTATGGCGGCCACCCACCGAAACCCGCGCTGACCGCAGGGCGCTTCGACGGTCGTTGGGCCTTCTTCTCCCGTGAGGGAATTCTTGATGTGACGACCGGGCGCGACATTGCTCCCGGGCACCAGAACATCTGGTCATCGGACTGCTTCTTAGGGCATCCAGAGCTGCCACCGCTGGTGTACTCGAACACCGACGTAACGGATCCCCAGGTGACTGTCGTCGGCAGCAAGGAAAGTCGCTACGTGAGACTCACGGGCTACACCGCCCGTCGCACGTTCCAGCCCCGGATCTGTCGGCTGCACGACGAAGAAGTGATCGTCGCCCATGGTTACGCGAGACTGAAGGCGTGGTCGTTGGACGGCCGGCTGGTCGGCGAGTGGCACACGTCCGGCATCGACGAGGAAGCACAGTACGTCGAGCATGACGGGCGCCTGCTCGCGGTGGTGCCTGAGATGAAGGGCACCGGGCTCAAGATCTACTCGCTCCCGGATGGCACAGAAGCTCCCTCGGCAGGTCCGCGCTCTGCCGGAACGCCATTTCACCTGGCCCTCTGGGACGACCGGCCTGTGCTCGGCCTGGTGGCCGACGACGTGATCTCCGTGTTCTGCGCGCTCTCAGGTGCACTGCTGTGGCGTTGGAACGCACCCAACGTGACGGAACTGCACCTGCTGTCCGTTCACGGCCACCGCGCCGCCCTCATCCGCCAGAACGCGGCACAGCAACTGTGCCTCATCGACGCGGGGACCGATCAGGTGGCGGCTCGCATCGATGTGGGCTCCACGGTGGCGGGGTTCGCCGTCGCCGCCGACGACTCGCTGGGCATCCTCACCGAAACCGACGCCATCTGCCTCCGCCTGCCCGACCTGAGCCGCGCGCGTCCCTGACGCCCTCTCATCCGCGTCACCGGCCCCGTTCCACACCCCCGTTCCACACCCTCGTACCGACTTCCGCCAATCCCCGGAACCCGGGAACCCACCCGCACCCCCCGTCGTCCAAGCGCCGAGCTGCCGGAGAGTCTCCGTTGTGCGGTGTCGGCCCTCGCTGCTGGCTGCGATCGCTGACCTCCCTCTCCGCCGCCTGCGGCCGGCAGCACGCCGTCACCGGTGCGCCCCCTCCGACAGCGCCGGTGACGGCCCCTCACCCGGATCCCGGGTTACGGTGCGGTCCCTTGACTGGAAGAAACTTGCTGGATATTCGTGATTCCTCGGAAGTTTCCTTCAGAGGGAAGGAGCGCCATGCGCGACTCCAGCACGGGAAGCACCGGAAAGACCCCCTCCAGACGCACCGTCCTCGCCGCGACCGCGGGAGTCACCGCCGCCCTGGCCCTGGACGGCACCACCGCCGACGCCGCAGGCCACGAGGCCGGGGTCGACGACAAGGAACTGCGCGCCCTCATCTCCCGTATGACGCTGGAGGAGAAGGTCGGCCAGCTCTTCGTGATGCGTGTGTACGGCCACTCGGCGACCGCGCCGGACCAGGCCGACATCGACGCCAACCTCAAGGAGATCGGCGTACGCACGGCCGCCGAGCTGCTCGCCAGGTACCGCGTCGGCGGGATCATCTACTTCTCCTGGGCGCACAACACCCGCGACCCGCACCAGATCGCCGACCTCTCCAACGGGATCCAGCGCGCCTCCCTCGACCTCCCCCGCGGGCTCCCCGTGCTCATCACCACCGACCAGGAGCACGGGATCGTGGCGCGGGTGGGCAAGCCCGCCACCCTGTTCCCCGGCGCCATGGCGCTCGGGGCCGGCCGGTCCCGGAGCGACGCCCGCGAGGCCGGGCGGCTCGGCGGTGCCGAGCTGCGCGCCCTCGGTATCCGGCAGGACTACGCTCCCGTAGCCGACGTGAACGTCAACCCGGCCAACCCGGTCATCGGCGTACGCTCCTTCGGAGCCGACCCGGAGGCCGTGGCCCGGATGGTCGTCGCGCAGGTCGGCGGGTACCAGCGTTCCGGTGTGGCCGCCACCGCCAAGCACTTCCCCGGACACGGCGACACCGAGACCGACAGCCACTACGGCTTCCCCGAGATCAAGCACACCCGGGAGCAGTGGACACAGCTCGACGCCCCGCCGTTCAGGGCCGCGATCCGGGCCGGCATCGACTCGATCATGACCGCGCACATCATGGTCCCGGCCCTTGACCCGGCCGAGGACCCGGCCACCCTGTCCCATCCGATCCTCACCGGCATCCTGCGCGAGGAGCTCGGTTACGACGGCGTGGTCGTCACCGACTCGCTGGGCATGCAGGGGGTGCGGACCAAGTACGGCGACGACCGGGTACCCGTGCTCGCGCTCAAGGCCGGCGTCGACCAGCTCCTCAACCCGCCGTCCCTGGACATCGCCTGGAACGCCGTGGTGAACGCGGTGCGCGGCGGCGAGCTCACCGAGGCCCGTCTCGACGAGTCGATCCTGCGCGTCCTGCGGCTCAAGGCCAGGCTCGGGCTCTTCAGGAAGCCGTACGTCAGCCAGGACGGCGTCGACCGGGTCGTCGGTGCCCGGGCCCACCTCGCGGCCGCCGACCGGATCGCCGAGCGCACCACCACACTGCTGGTCAACAACCTGCTGGTCGACAAGCGGAGGCTGCTGCCGCTGTCGCGCCGCAGGCACCGGAACGTGCTCGTGGTCGGCGCCGACCCGGCCTCCCCCTCGGGCACCACGGGACCGCCCACCACCGTCCTCGCCACCGCCCTCACCGAACTGGGCTTCACGGCCACGGCGCTGTCCACCGGCACGGCGCCCACACAGGCGACCATCGACCGGGCGGTCGCGGCGGCGGACGGCAAGGACGCGATCGTGGTGGGGACGTACAACGTGACGGCGGCGAGCTCGCAGAGGACACTCGTCGACGCGCTCGTCGCCACCGGCGTTCCCGTCGTCGCCATCGCCGTCCGCAATCCGTACGACGTGGCGCAACTCCCGGGCGTGGGCGCGTACTTGGCGTCGTACTCCTGGACGGACGTCGAACTGCGGGCCGCGGCGCGGGTGGTCGCGGGACGCGTCGCGCCGCGCGGGAGGCTGCCGGTGCCGGTGCAGCGCGCGGACGACCCGACGCAGGTGCTGTATCCGGTCGGGCACGGGCTGACGTACTAGGCCTACGCCGCACACCGGGCACATCACCCCCGATGGTGGTAAAGCAACCCGTTTGTCTGGCGTGGTCCGTGCGTGACGGGCCACGCTGGACGGCGGGGGTGTATCGGGGGGACTGAATCATGGTCGTACGAAAGGTGCGGGCCGTTTCACGGGCCGCCGCGGTGGCGATGGCCGTGGTGGTGGCGATGGCGGTGCTCGGCGCGTGCCAGCAGTGGTCGGGGTCGGAGGGTTCCGGCTCCGGCGCGGGAGGCGACGAACCCCCCGCCGCCACCGCCTCGTCGACGCGCGCCTCGGGGTTCGGGGCGGTCTTCCTCGGGGTCGACGAGTGCAGTTCCTTCGGGACGACCAGTTTCACGGAGGTGGCCTGCACGAGCGAGCGGGCCGCGGCCCGGGTCGTGGCCCGGCGCGACGGCAAGGTGGTCGAGGGACCGGCCTGTCCCTCGACCACGGACTTCGTCCTCCACATCAGCGAGTCCCGCCCGGCCTACGACGAGGACGGCGACGGCACGGTCCCGCAGGGCTACGCCTGCATGCGCAAGCTCGCGCCACCGCATCCGGGCGACCCCGGCGGCGGGGGCGGGCCGCGCACGATCGTCGGAGACTGCGTGTACAGCACGGGCAAGGGCGAGGTCCGCGAGACCTCCTGCGACGGCAAGGCCAAGAACGAGCCCGAGTACGAGGTCACCTCGGCCGTCGGCAAGCGCACCGAGTGCCCCGCGTCCACGGCCCTCTTCGTCCAGCTCGGCGGCGACGACCCGGTGGGCTGCGCCCGGCCCGTCTGATGGCCCCGTACGGCTGACTCCTGGCGCATGAGGGCCTCCTGAGGTGCCTCTCCGGATCGATATCATCCGTTTGCCGGCCGTACGACGATGGGGGAACGCATGGCCCAGGACGCCCAGGACGCCCAGGACGCCCAGGACGCTCGGGACGCAGGGGACGCTCCGGGTACGGGCGAGCTGCCGGAGATCCCCGGCTACCGCCTCGACTCGGTCCTCGGCTCCGGCGGCATGGGCCGCGTCTACCTCGGCACGTCGCCCTCGGGCCGCCAGGTCGCCGTCAAGGTGATCCGTACCGACCTCGTCCACCGGCCCGACTTCCGGCAGCGGTTCCGGCGCGAGGTCACCGCAGCCCGGCAGGTCAGCGGCGCCTTCACCGCACCGGTCGTGGACGCCGACCCGGACGCCGACCCGCCCTGGATGGCCACCCTCTACGTGCCGGGGCAGCCGCTGGACCAGCGCATCAAGCTGGGGCCCCTGCTGCGCGCCGAGGAACTCCACCGCCTCGCCACGGGCCTCGCCGAGGCGCTGCGTGACATCCACCGCGCCGGGATAGTGCACCGCGACCTCAAGCCGGCCAACGTCCTGCTCGCCGACGACGGCCCCCGCGTCATCGACTTCGGCATCGTGCGCGCCGCCGACGCCGACATGCCCACGGGCACCGGGATCACGGTGGGCACCCCGCCATTCATGTCGCCGGAGCAGATCCGCGCCCAGAAGGACGTCGGTCCGCCGAGCGACGTCTTCTCGCTGGGCTCGGTGCTGACGTACGCGGCGAGCGGCCATGTGCCGTTCGACGCCACGGACGTGTACGCGGTGGCTTACCAGCTCGTCCACGAGCCGCCCGACCTCGACGGGGTGCCCGACTGGCTGCTGCCGGTGGTCGAGCGCTGTCTGGCCAAGGAGCCGGCCGAGCGCCCGGACGCGGACGAGCTGATCGCCCTGCTGCAGAGCACGTCCTACCCGGACGTCCTCGACTCGCCGGACACCGTGGTGCTCCGCGCGTCCGCGCCCCGCCCTCCGGCGGATCCGACCACCGCGGGCGCCGGCGCGGGCTCCGCGCCCACTCCCCCGCCCCGGCGGCGCCGGCGTCTCGTCCTCTCCGTGGCGGCCTCGGTCGCGGCGGTCGCCACCCTGACCGGCGGACTGATGTACGCGCTGGACGGCGACGCGGACGGGAACGGGGGCGCCAACGGCCCGGACTCCTCCGTCGGTACGGGACCGACACCCGGCGCGAGCACGCGTATCGTCACACAGCCGGAAGGTTCCGCCACCTATCTGAGCACCCAGTCGGGGTCGGGCGGCTTCACGTTCACGTACCACGACAGCCCGGAGCGCCGGCCGAAGGGCTGGCAGCAGTGGCAGTACAACCTGCAGAACAGCGACTGTGTGTACGCCCGGTCGTCCCTGGTGTGCGTCGGCGACCGGACGGTCCGGATCGACGCCGCGACCGGCAAGGAGCTGTGGCGGACCGACAAGGCGTCGTCGTACGGCAAGAACACCCCGGTCGTCGTGGGCGACACGGCCATCGTCAACGTCGGCGACCGGATCATGGGTCTCTCCCTCGCCGACGGCAAGGTGAAGTGGCGCTATACGACACCGATCCTGACCCAGCGGCTCATCGGCGACGGTCAGCGGGTGTACGCGGTGGACCACGACGGGCTGGTGCACGCCGTCGACGCACGCTCGGGCAAGAAGCGCTGGACGGTGGCGGCCCGCGTGTCCGTCGAGGGCGGGACCGGGCAGCCGCCCGCGCTGCGGGTCGTGGGCGACCGGCTCTACGTGTTCACCGGTGTCTCCGCCGAGAGCCTCGGCGAGGACTTCGTCACGGTCGTCGACACCGGCAGCGGCGCGCGCGTGGCCGCGTTCGAGCTGTCCGCGTCGTGCGACGCCGGCAGCGAGGCGCTGCTCGACGAGGACGGCACGACACAGCTGTACTGCACCGTGATGGACGAGACGGGCTCGAAGAGCGGCATCCTGCGCCAGGAGCTCGCGGAGGGCGCCAAGGGTGTGCGCACCCCGGTCGACGGGACGCTCGGCAACGGTCAGATCGGGGCGCCCGAGTTGTCGGTCACCCCGGGACGGGTGCTGGTCGTGGCGCCCACCGACACGGGCGGCGAGCTGGTCGCCGTCGACCCGGTCGAGCAGCGGGAGCTGTGGCGCAGGGCCCTGCCCGGCAGGGGCCCGGCCGACGCGCCTCCCGTCCAGGCCGGCGACCGCGTCTACGTCGCCAACCTCCGGGGCGTCGCCGTCTACGCGGCGGGCACGGGCAAGCTCGTCTTCCAGCACAGCGTGCCGGACATCGAGGACGCCAGCGGGATGGAGCTGGGCCTGGACACCGAGCCGATGGTGGCGGGCGGCATCATGTTCGCCCCGTCGTCGAAGGCGGGCTGGGTGAGCCTGGACACGGAGGACACCGGGGACACCGGGCAGAAGTGAACCCCGGTACCGCGCGATGGCAGTACCGGGGCTCAACTCGCCTAGGAGGTAGGTGAGTTACGGCCTGAGCGTCATCTCACGCTCGATGTCGCGCTTGTCGAGCTTGGCGTCGTACTTGGCGAGCGGCTTCGCCGTGTCCGGGTCGGCCTGGACCGCGGCGGAGGCCACGCCCGCCCACTCCAGGATGCGGGCCGTGGCGAGGGCCTTCTCGTCGGCCACCAGACCGGCCACGTTGGCACCGTGGTTGAGGCCGGGAGCGGTGAAGACGTAGCTGTCACGCGCGCCCTTGCCCAGGTGGAACGGCTCGGCGCCCCACGGGTCGTTCTGGCCGTACACGAAGAGCATGCGGTTCGCGTTGTGGCGGACCCAGGTGTCCACGTCGCGCATCGCGAACGGCTGGAACTTCATCGGGATGTCGCGCGGCACGAAGTCGCGCGGCGGCTGGTAGCCGTAGCGGATGTACTTCTTCTCGATGTGCGGGAACTCGATGGTCGGGGCGCCCAGTTGGGTGCCCGCCTGGTAGTAGTACGGCGTGTACGTCTGCAGGCCCTGGTCGGCGTAGGCGGAGAAGCCGGAGATCGTGTCGATGGATGTCCAGATCTCGTCGTCCGTGGCGGCCTTGGCGTCCTTGGGGATGGTGTCGCTGTCGCAGTCCGCGAGCAGGCTGTACTGCCAGAAGCCCCACACGTAGTCGAGGACGACGGCCTCGTACGCCTTGTCCAGGCTGCCGATCGTGTTGAAGGTGAGGCCCTCGGCGGCGGCGTACTCGGCGTACTTCTTCTCCAGCGGCTCACGGCGTACGAGCGCCTCGCGCTGCACCGCGTTCAGCCGGTCGCGGCACTCCTTGGTGCCGACGTTCGCGAAGAACCGGTCGTAGGCCGAGTCCTCCTTGTTCACCACGTCGTTGGGGGCGACGTAGGCGACAACGCCGTCCATGTCACGCGGGTAGAAGCGCTCGTAGTAGGTGGCGGTCATGCCACCCTTGGAACCGCCGGTGGAGATCCACTTCTTGTCGTAGATCTTCTTCAGCGCCTTGAAGATACGGTGCTGGTCGCTGGCCGCCTGCCAGATGTCGAGCTTGGACCAGTCGGCCGGGGCGGGGCGGGACGGGGTGAAGAAGCGGTACTCCATGGAGACCTGGTTGCCGTCCACGATCTGGGTGGGCTCGCGGCGGCCGGGGTTCGTGGAGACGTTGTAGCCGCCGGTGTAGAAGACCGTCGGGCGGCTGGTGTCCTTGTGCAGCACCGTGATCCGCTGCTGGAACGTGCCCTTGGAGGGGTGCCGGTGGTCGATCGGCTGGGTGTAGTTGAGGACGAAGAAGCGGTAGCCGGTGTAGGGCTTCTCCTCGATCAGGCTCATGCCCGGGATCGCGAGGAGCTGGTCCTTGATGTCGGTGTCGGTGGTCTGCGGCTGAGCGGCGGTGGCCGCTCCGGCCGTGCTCAGGGTGCCTATGAGCACCACGAGCGCCAGCAGCCATCTGAGCGCCTTGCGCATGGAATCTCCCCTGTGACTCATCTGTGCGCCGGAACCTAGTGGAGCGAGTACCGACCGCACCAGGGGAGGAAGGGTCAACTGGCCACGCACCAGCGGAGATTAGGGAAAACCCTGTGCGGGGACAGGAGTTCGGCGTCAGGAGTTCGGGCTCAGCAGAGGATCCAGCCCGAGTTCACGCTGCCGCCGCCGACCGCGCCCTTCACGCGGACGCATCGCCGGCCGGCGTGCACGGCGTCCGTGGCGATGCGGTACCTGCGCTCCCCCTTGCGCATCATCGGGCGGTTCCCCCGCGCCTGCACACTGGCGGACATCCACTTGAGACGGCCGTCATGGCTCTTGGCGACGGTCACGGCGCAGACGTGTCCCCCGCGTTTGTAGACGTACACGTAGCCGGTGGAAAAGGTCAGCGTACGGACCTTGCGTGCCCCGCAGGAGGCCGCCTCCGCGCTGCCCGGCCCGGCCACGACGAGCAGCCCGGCCGCGGTCAGCAGAGCCAGTGCGAGCGCCAGCGGCCGCCGTACCGCCCTGCGCGTCCCCGTCGCTCCACCACGCATCAGCTCATCCCTCCCCGGGCAGAAGACGTACTGATGTACGGACGCACGACGTATGTCGGACGGTTGCACGTCCACCGCCGAAGGGGGCTCAGCTCGGCGCGCTGACCGGCTCCTCACGAACGTCCGCCACAGCTCCGCTTACCGGCCACCCAGGCGGAGCAGCTCGTCGTGGGTGCCGTCCTCGACGACCATGCCGTGGGCAGAACCTTTCTCTGTCGCCCTCGCGTTGCTCGGCCCTGGCGGGCCTCCAAGCTTCGGCCGACTGGCCGGACTCCGTCCGGCGCCCGGACCCTGAGGTCACGCGGCAGTGACCTCAGCCCGCCGCCAACGCGCGATCGACGAAGGCCGGCGCCGTGAGGCCGAAGGCCTCGCCCTGACGCTGAGGATCCTGCGCAGCAAGCGCGCCCAGGCCCACGGGGCCGCTGCGATGGGCACTTGTTCACTCCTCTCAGTGAGTCAGCGCAGGTCGGCGACTACATCGCTGGAGTCAGGGCTGTTGCCACCGGAGCCCTGGGTCCGTTGCTGCGGGCCTCGCGCGAGCACGTAGACGAACAGGACCGCCATGACCACTGCTCCTGCCCACATGGCCTGCTGCCAGCCGTCGACGAAGGACTCCTGGGCGGCCCGGGTCAGCGCCTGCGCCTGGGGGCCGGCCCCGTCGGCGGCCGCGAGGGCGTTGGCGACGCCCTCGCGGGCGGTGTCGGCGGCGTCGCCCGGCACTCCGTCGAGCCGGGAGTCGATGGCGCCGCGGTAGCCGGCGGTCAGGACCGCTCCGAGCAGCGCGACACCGAGCGCGGTACCGAACTCCCGGGTGACGTCGTTGAGCGCGGACGCGACACCTTGACGCTCACGCGGCAAGGCGGTGGTGATGGCCTCGGTGGACGGCGTCATCGTCAAACCCATACCGAGTCCCATGGCGAGCATGCCGGGGAGGATCGAGAGGTACCCGCCGTCGACGGAGACGAAGGTGGCCATGAGGACCAGCCCCGCGCCGCCCAGGAAGATCCCTGAGGCCATCGTCGAGCGGCTGCCGATGCGCGCGGCTGCCTGCGGGGCGAGGCCGGAGGCGAACATCATCAGCAGCGCCATCGGCATGAGCGCCAGGGTGGAGCGAAGACCGGACCAGCCGAGCACCGCCTGGAAGTACGGGAAGAGGACCACGAAGATCCCTGCCTGCACGCCGAAGACCGTCAAGAGCGACACGGAACCGCTCGCGAGACCTCGCTCGCGGAACAGGCGGACGTCGAGGAGTGGAGCCTGTCGGCGCAGCTCCCACGCCACGAATCCGACAGCGGCGATGACGCCGATGAGAAGGCTCAGTAGCGTCGCGGGCGCGGTCCAGCCTCGTTGGGGGCCCTCGTGGAGAAAGAAGACGAGCCCGACCGCCGCGACCACGGACGACAGCGAACCGACGGCGTCGAACCCATGCCCTGACGCCTCGCGCGAATCCGGGATGGATCGCAGCGCCATGACGATGGCGACGACGACGAGCACGACCGGCAGGACGAAGAGCCACCGCCAGCTCGCCAGGTCGACCAGGACGGCCGACAGGTACATCCCCAAGATGCCTCCACCGCCGGCGACGCCGGTCCACACGCCGATCGCCTTGGAGCGCTCCTCGTCCGGGAAGGTCGAGGTGATGACGGCCAAGGTGACCGGCATGATCATCGCTGCGCCCACGCCGCTCAGAAAACGCGCGGCGAGCATGATCTCGGACGACGTGGCAAGGCCGGCAGCCGCACTCGCTGTTCCGAAGACGAGCAGGCCCGCGAGCAGCACCGGCCTGCGGCCCCACCGGTCACCCATCGCGCCGAGCGGCAGGAGCAAAGCGGCCAGACTGATGGTGTAGACGTTGATGAACCACAAGACCTCGGCTTGCGAGGCGTCGAAAGCGACGGCGAGCTCCGGCTGGGCGACGTTCAGTCCGGACACCGAAGCGATGACAGCCATGAGCGCGATGCAGACCCCGACCAGGATGGCCCGTCGTTGTCGCGGGTCTTGGATGGTCGGGTCGGTAGCCTGCGCGTCCGAGGGCGGGTTCGTACTCATCGGATTCCTTTCAAGAAGGCAGGGGGAATCGGCGCCGGAGCAGCGGGCCCCGGCGCTGTGGGACGCGTGTGATTACCGGCGTCGGGTGGCGCGCACGACGACGTCGTGGAGGGGGACCGCTCGGCCCCCGTGGCCGGTGAGCGTGCGGAGGTGCTCTTCGGCCGTGACGATCTCCCACTCCGTGCCGTTCAGGCGCGCGGTGATGGCCGCGGAGGTGGCCGACGCTTCGGCAGGAGGGTGGTGCCCGTGGCCGGTAGAGCCCGAGGTGTGCAGGTGCCCCACGATGAGGAGCGTGCCACTGGGGGCCACCCATCCGGCGATGCGGTCGTAGAAGTCCAGCTGGGGCATCGCCGGGTGGGCGTAGTGGGTCATGACCAGGTCGAACTGCACGCCTGGGTTCCAGACGCCCAGATCTGCCTCAACCCACTGCAAGCGTTCGGGGGCCCCGGTCGTCGCCGCCCGCTCGGCAGCGCGGGCAAGGGCCTCGGACGAGATGTCGGCCGCGGTGACGTGCCAGCCGTGGGAGGCGAGCCAGATCGCCTCGGCACCGCCGCCACACCCCGCATCCAGCGCCGTGCCCGGTGTCAGGCCGCTGGTCTCACGAGCGAGGTACGGGTTCGGCGGGTTGCCGCCCATGGATCCGGGGCCGCCGGCTCGCCCCTGTTGCCAGTGCCGCTCCCAGAAGTCCTTGTCGAATCCGTGCGTCACAAATCGCCCTCCTCGTTCGCGACACCCCTCTGCGGGTGCGTTCCTCGGTTCGTTCTTCACGGTGCCGAGAGACATGCGGATGCGCAAACACTGTTGCCGAATGGCAAAATGGCGGGATGGATGAAGCCATTGACCGCACTCTGGACGCCGTCGGACCGAGGTTGAAACGCCTTCGGCTGCATCGGGACGTCACCCTCGCCGACCTCGCGGCGGAGACCGGCATCTCCACCAGCACCTTGTCCCGGCTCGAGGCGGGCCTGCGGCGTCCCACGCTCGAGCAGTTGCTTCCGCTTGCTCGCGCCTACGGGGTCACACTCGACCAGCTCGTCGACGCGCCGCCGACGGGCGACCCCCGCATCAATCTGCGTCCCATCCCCTGCGGCGACGGCTCGGTCATCCTGCCGCTGACCCGTAGGCCCGGGGGAATCCAGGCCTACAAGTTCGTCCTCCCGACCGGAAACGACGATGCCGAACCCGACCTGCGCACCCACGAGGGCTACGACTGGGTCTATGTCCTCAACGGAACGCTCCGCCTTGTGCTCGGGGGACACGACCTCATCCTCAAGCCCGGGGAGGCCGCTGAGTTCGACACACGCACCCCGCACTGGTTCGGCGCCACCAGCGCCGGCCCCGTCGAATTCCTGAGTCTCATCGGGAAACAGGGCGAACGCGCGCACGTCCGTGCAGCACCGAGACAAGACCTGGCCGAGTAAGAAAGCTCAGACCTCATCTCCGGGACCGCTGCTCCCCCTTCCTCACACACGGGGTCCACTCGATAGCCGTTCCGGTGCTCACAGCGCACCACCGGCAGCGATCGGGGCCTCCGGCTTGGTGCAGAGAAGCTCGGCCCTGGCGGGCCTCCAAGCTTCGGCCGACTGGCCGGACTCCGGTCCGGCGCCCGGACCCTGAGGTCACGCGGCAGTGACCTCAGCCTCCCCCACGAACGTCCGCCACAGCTCCGCGTACCGGCCACCGAGCCGCAGCAGCTCGTCGTGGGTGCCGTCCTCGATGACCATGCCGTGGTCCATGACCACCACCCGGTCGGCACGGGCCGCCGTGGTCAGGCGATGGGCGACGACCAGGGTCGTACGGCGGCCCGCGAGGCGGTCGGTCGCCTGGTTGACCTGGGCCTCGGTGGCCAGGTCGAGAGCGGCCGTCGCCTCGTCGAGGAGCAGGACGTCAGGGTCGACGAGCTCGGCGCGGGCCAGCGCGATCAGCTGGCGCTGGCCCGCGGAGAGGTTGCGGCCGCGTTCGGCGACCTCGTGGAGGTAGCCCCCGTCCAGCGTGGCGATCATGTCGTGCGCGCCGACCGCCCGGGCCGCGGCCTCCACCTCGGCGTCGGTGGCGTCGGGGCGACCGTAGGCGATGGCATCACGGACGGTGCCCTGGAAGAGGTACGCCTCCTGCGGGACGACGCCAAGCCGGTGCCGGTACGACGTGATGTCCACGTGCCGGAGGTCGGTACCGTCCACGAGCACGCGCCCGCCCGTGGGGTCGTAGAAACGCGCGACCAGCTTCACCAGGGTCGACTTGCCCGCGCCCGTCTCACCGACGAAGGCGACCGTCTGCCCGGCCGGGATCGACAGCGCGACGCCGCCGAGCGCTTCCTCGCCGTCGCCGTACGCGAAGTGCACGTCCTCGAAGGCGATCTCCCCGCGCAGGGACAGCACCTCCAGCGGCTCGGCCGCCGCCCTCGTCGACGTGGGTTCCCGGAGCAGCTCCTGGATGCGGCCCAGCGACACCGTGGCCTGCTGGTAGCCGTCGAAGACCTGGGAGAGCTGCTGCACGGGCGCGAAGAACAGGTCGATGTAGAGCAGGTACGCGACCAGCGCGCCCGTCGTCAGCGTCGCCGCGTCCACCCGGTGCGAGCCCACGACCAGCACGGCCGCCGCCGCCACGGACGACAGCAACTGCACGAACGGGAAGTACACGGAGATCAGCCACTGGCCGCGGATGCGAGCCTGGCGGTAGCTGTCGCTGCCCGCCGCGAACTGCTCCCGGCCGTCCCGCTCACGCCGGAACGCCTGCAAAATCCGCAGTCCGGACACCGACTCCTGAAGGTCCGCGTTGACCACCGACACCCGCTCACGGGCGAGCTCGTACGCCTTCACGCTCGCCCTGCGGAAGAAGATCGTGCCGATGACCAGCGGCGGCAGCGTCGCGAAGACGACCAGCGCCAGCTGCACGTCGAGCACGAACAGCGCGACCATGATCCCGAAGAAGGTGACGACGGAGACGAAGGCGGTGACCAGGCCGGTCTGGAGGAAGGTGGAGAGGGCGTCGACGTCGGTCGTCATCCTCGTCATGATCCGGCCGGTCAGCTCCCGCTCGTAGTAGTCGAGTCCGAGCCGCTGGAGCTGGGCGAAGATCTTCAGCCGGAGCGAGTACAGGACGCGCTCACCGGTCCGCCCGGTCATCCTCATCTCGCCGATCTGTGCCGCCCACTGGGCCAGTACGGCCACCAGCGCGAGCACGGACGCGGCCCACACCCCGCCGAGGGCCAGCTGGGAGACGCCGTCGTCGATGCCGTTGCGGACCAGGACCGGCAGGAGGAGCCCCATGCCGGCGTCGACGGCGACGAGGGCGAGGCTGAGGAGCAGAGGGGCGCCGAAGCCCCGCAGCAGCCGCCTCAGGCCGTACGACTCCTCCGGCGTGACCGCCCGCGCCTCGTCGACGCCCGGGGTGTCGGTGGCCGGGGGCAGCGCGTCGACCTGGGCGAGGAGTTCAGGGGTCGCGGGGGTGCCGTCGAGAGCGAGGTCCCTGGGCTGCCGGTCGCCGGTCCACAGCCTGGGGGTGATGCCCCGCTCGGCGTCGAACTCCGCGTCCAGCTCGTCCCGGAGGGAGCTGTCCTCCTGAGGGGCGGCCGGCCTGACGTGACCGGGTGAGACCCCGCCCAGCTCGTCCGGGTCGGTGAGCAGCCGCCGGTAGAGGGCGGACCGCTTCTGGAGCTCCTCATGGGTGCCGAGGTCGGCGAGGCGGCCGTGGTCGAGGACGGCGATGCGGTCGGCGAGGCCCAGGGTGGAGCGGCGGTGGGCGATGAGGAGGGTGGTCCGCCCCTCCATGACCTGCCCCAGCGCCTCGTGGATCTCGTGCTCGACGCGGGCGTCCACCGCGGAGGTCGCGTCGTCGAGGACGAGGAGGCGCGGGTCGGTGAGGATCGCGCGGGCGAGCGCGACGCGCTGGCGCTGGCCGCCGGAGAGGGTCAGGCCGTGCTCGCCGACCTTGGTGTCGTACCCCTCGGGCAGATCGGAGATGAAGCCGTGCGCCTGGGCGGCGCGGGCGGCGGTCTCGATCTGCTCCTGGGTGGCGTCGGGTCGGCCGTAGGCGATGTTGTCGCGGACGGTGTCCGAGAAGAGGAAGGAGTCCTCCGGGACGAGCCCGATGGCGGCGCGGAGCGAGTCGAGGGTCAGCTCGCGCACATCGTGGCCGCCGACGAGGACGGCGCCGTGCGTGACGTCGTAGAAACGCGGCAGGAGCAGCGAGACCGTGGACTTGCCGGAGCCGGAGGAGCCGACGACGGCGAGGGTCTCGCCGGGGCGGATCTCGAAACTGAGGCCCTTGAGGACGGGGCGATCGTCGTCGTAGCCGAAGGAGACGTCGTCGAACTCGACGGTCGCGGGCGCGTCGGCGGGGAGTTCCTTGGTGCCGCCGGTGAGTGACGGCTCGGTGTCGATCAGCTCCAGCACGCGCTCGGTGCCCGCCCGCGCCTGCTGGCCGACGGTCAGCACCATGGCGAGCATGCGGACGGGGCCGACGAGCTGCGCGAGGTAGGTGGAGAACGCCACGAACGTACCGAGCGTGATGTGCCCGCGCACCGCGAGCCAGCCGCCGAGGGCCAGCATGGCGACCTGGCCGAGGGCGGGCACGGCCTGGAGCGCGGGGGTGTATTTGGAGTTGAACCGGATGGTGCGCAACCGCCCGGCGAACAGCTTGCGCCCGACCTCCCTCAGTTTGCCGGTCTCCTGCTCCTCCTGCCCGAAGCCCTTGACCACGCGTACGCCGCTGACGGCGCCGTCGACGACGCCCGCGACGGCGGCGGCCTGGGCCTGCGCGTACCAGGTGGACGGGTGCAGGCGGGTACGGCTGTGCCCCGCGATCCACCACAGGGCGGGGGCGACGGCGAGCGCGACGAGGGTGAGGGGCAGCGACAGCCACGCCATGATCACGAGGGAGATCAGGAAGAGCATGAAGTTGCCGATGGTCATCGGCAACATGAAGAGCAGGCCCTGGATCAGCTGGAGGTCGCTGGTGGCCCGCCCGACGACCTGCCCGGTGGACAGTTCGTCCTGACGGCGTCCGTCGAGGCGGGTGATCGTCCCGTACATCTCGGTGCGGAGGTCGTGCTGGACGTCGAGGGCGAGGCGGCCGCCGTAGTAGCGGCGGATGTACGTGAGTATGTAGACGAGGACGGCGGCGCCGATGAGGGCGCCGGCCCAGGGGGCCATGTCGCGGGTCTTGTCCCCGATCACGTCATCGATGATCACCTTGGTGATCAGGGGGACGAGGGCCATGAGGGCCATACCGGCCAGGGAGGAGCCGAGGGCGAGGACGACGTCCTTGGGGTACCGCCAGGCGTACCCTGCGAGCCTTCGCGCCCAGCCCTGTTTGTCCCCCTGCTCCGCTGTCACGCCGGTGCCTCCCGTCTGTCCTGATGTACCGGAAGGCACCAACGCGGGTGGGGGCGGATTTCATCCCGCCGCAACAATTGCCGGGGCGGTACGCGGGTTCTCGTCGCGTGCTTTTGCTCGCCCCCGCCGCCCCTACCC
>NZ_VJZC01000157.1 GCF_009377185.1 Streptomyces spongiae | reverse complement strand
CGGGGGTTGACCCACCGGGACGGCGCCCTTGGTTCACAGTCGCGTCTCAGGAAGCCCTGACGACGGTTCTACGGGTTCCACGGGCTCTACGGGAACGTCAGGCTCCAGCCGTTGATACGGCCGGTGTCCTGGGCCGCCGTGTCCTGGACCTTCAACTGCCAGGTGCCGTTGGCGACTTCGGAGGAGGCGTTGACCGTGTAGGTCTCGTTGACGTTGTCCGCAGAGTCGTTGGAGCTGGCGGCCTTCAGGCGGTACGCCGTGCCGTCCGGGGCCACCAGGTCGAGGACGAGGTCACCGCGCCAGGTGTGCGTGATGTCCACCGCGACGGCGAGGTTCGAGGGCGCGTTGCCGGTGCGGCCGGTGACGGCGATCGAGGAGGTGACCGCGGCGCCGTTGTCCGGAATCGATACGTCGGCCGTGTTCTCGAACGTCGTCCCGCCACCGCCGCCACCGCCGGGCCGCGAGCCCACCGCGATGCCCGCCCACGCGTTCTGGACGGCCGTGTACTCGGCGCTCGTGGTGCCGTACAGCTCACCCGCCGCGGCGAGGGTGCCGGTGCGGGCGCCCGCGTAGTTGGTGGTCGAGGTGAACTTCGTGGTCAGGGCGCGGAACCAGATCTTCTCCGCCTTGTCGCGGCCGATGCCGGTCACCGGGAGCCCGTCCGAGGTGGCCGAGTTGTAGGTGACGCCGTTGATCGTCTTGGTGCCGCTGCCTTCGCTGAGGAGGTAGAAGAAGTGGTTCGCGGGGCCCGACGAGTAGTGCACGTCGATCGAGCCGATGCCCGAGTACCACGAGTCCTTCGACGAGCCGTCCTTGCTCGGCTTGTCCATGTAACGCAGCGGCGTGCCGTCGCCGTTGATGTTGATCTCCTCGCCGATGAGGTAGTCACCGACGTCGGAGGAGTTGTTCGCGTAGAACTCGACCGTCGAGCCGAAGATGTCGGAGGTCGCCTCGTTGAGGCCGCCGGACTCGCCGCTGTAGTTGAGGCCCGCGGTGTTCGAGGTCAGACCGTGCGTCATCTCGTGCGCGGCCACGTCGATCGACGTGAGCGGGTTGGTGTTGCCCGAGCCGTCGCCGTACGTCATGCAGAAGCAGCTGTCGGACCAGAACGCGTTCACGTAGTTGCTGCCGTAGTGCACACGGGAGTAGGCGCCCACGCCGTCCCCGCGGATGCCGCTGCGGCCGTGCACGTTCTTGTAGTAGTCCCACGTCAGCGCGGCACCGTAGTGCGCGTCGGCGCCGGCCGACTCCAGGTTGGACGGGCTGCCGTTGCCCCACACGTCGTCGGAGCCCGAGAAGAGCGTGCCGGTGCCGGAGGTGCCGCGGTTGAGGTTGTACGTCTTGTGGTTGCCGCGCGCGCCGTCCGTGAGGTTGTACGTCGAACCGGACTGCGTGGTGGTGAGGTTGACCGTGCCGGAGTACACCGTGTTGCCGGTGCCGGTCTCGATCGCCTCCCACTCGAAGAGCTTCTCGCCGGTGGTGGCGTCGGTGATGACGTGCAGCTCCTGCGGGGTGCCGTCGTGCTGGAAGCCGCCCACGACCGTCTCGTACGCGAGGACGGGCTTGCCGCTCGCCGCCCAGACGACCTTGCGGGCGTCGCGGCTGACCTCGGGGCTCTTGGCCTTCTCCGCCTTGGCGGCGTTCAGCGCCTGCTTCTCGGCCTTCGCGACGGGCAGCGCGGCCTTCGTGCTCGCGACCTTGACGGTGGCCCGCGTGGCCTTGACGACGCCCTCGGTCTTCCCGGACTTCGCGGTCTCGACGACCAGGTCGCCGCCGAGGACGGGGAGGCCGTCGTAGGTGCGCTCGTAGCGCGTGTGGACCGTGCCGTCGCGGTCCTTGAGCACGTCACGGACGACGAGCTTCTCCTTGGCGCCGAGGCCCAGGTCCTCGGCGGTCTCCGCCTTGGTGGCGTTGGCCTCGCGTATCAGCTCGGCGCGCTGGGCGGGGGAGAGCTTGACGGACTCGGAGCCCTTCGCGGCCGACGGTGCCTTCTCCGGGGCGGCGGTGGCGGAACCGGTCTGCACGGCCGCGGCCAGCAGGGCGGTGATGGCGACGAGCGCGCCGGCGGCGGCGCGTCTTGCGTGGGGGGTGCGTCTGTGGGACTGGCGTCTCAACACTGACTCCTTCTGCGTGGCCGCGGTTCGCGCGGCCGGGGAGACCGGACGGTGGGTGGCCGCCCGGGCAGAACACGGTGGAACGCAGAACAAGGTGCAAGGCAGAACCAGTTGCTGGAGGTGCGCTGCGGCACGGCGCGGTGGTAGTTGTGAGATTGCTGTGACGCAGCCGTGGGAAGAGTGGCAGGAAACCGTGGGTCTGTCAGGAGCGCGTCAACAAGTTGGCCGAAATGTTCCGTTTTCCGGGTGGCCGTGTTCGCTATACGGAACCTTTACCTGACCCCTCCTCGGCCGGGTGACCACTGGCCCCCGGGTCCCCGTGCCACGACCGCCACAGCGCCGCGTACGCGCCGTCCGCCGCCACCAGGCCCTCGTGCGTGCCGAGTTCGGTCAGCAGTCCCTCCTCCATCACGGCCACCCGGTCCGCGTCGTGCGCCGTGTGCAGCCGGTGGGCGATCGCGATGACGGTCCGGCCTTCGAGTACGGCGGCCAGTGCGCGCTCCGTGTGCCGTGCCGTCGTCGGGTCCAGGAGCGCGGTCGCCTCGTCGAGAATCACCGTGTGCGGATCGGCCAGCACCACGCGCGCCAGGGCGAGTTGCTGCGCCTGTGAGCCGTCCGTGCGGTGGCCGTCGGGGCCCAGCACGGTGTCGAGGCCGTCCGGCAGCTCGCCCGTCCAGTCACCGGCGCCCACCGCGGCCAGGGCCGCCCACAACTCGGCGTCGGTGGCGGCCGGTTCGGCGATCAGCAGGTTGTCACGGACCGTGCCGAGGAACACATGGTGCTCCTGCGTGACCAGGACGACCTGCCGCCGCAGCTGCTCGGGGCCCAGCGCGGCGATGGGCACCCCGCCCACCGTCACCGAGCCGGAGCGCGGCGCGTCGATGCCCGCGAGCAGCCGGCACAGCGTGGACTTCCCGGCACCGGACGGTCCGACGACCGCCAGCCGCTCGCCGGGCCGCACGGTCAGGTCCACTCCGCGCAACACCTCGCCGCCGCGGTCATAGGCGTAGCGCACGCCGGTCACGTCGATCCGGTCGTCCGCCGGCGTGGGGGAGCCGTCGGCGGTGCCCGGCGGTGCCTGGGCCAGACCCTCCACGCGCGCGAACGAGGCACTGCTCGCCTGAAGCTGCTCGATGCGCTGCAGCAGCAGGTTCAGCGGTTCACTCAGCTGCCGCAGATAGAGCGCCGCGGTGACCACCGTGCCGAGGCTCATCTCGCCCTGGGCGTGCAGCGCCCCGCCCACGAGCAGCACGGCGACGACCGGGATCTCGTACGAGAACTCCACAGCGGGGAAGAACACGTTGCGCAGGAACAGGGTCCGCATACGGGTGCGGCGGGAGGTCTCGAGCGCCTCCCGGCTCGCCGAGATCCGGCGCCGTTGCAGCCCGAACGCCTCGACCGTGCGCGCACCGGACGCGGTGGCCGCGAGGATCTCGGCGACCTCCGACGTGGCCGCGCCCTCGGCGAGATACGCGGTGCGCGCGCGGCGCAGATACCAGCGCACCGCGCACCAGATGCCGAGCAGTCCGAGCACTCCGCAGCCGCCGAGCAGCGGATCGAGGACGAAGACCGCGCCGAGGATGAACAGGGACTGGACCGCGGTGATGAGCAGTTCGGGGCCGGCGTCGCGCAGGGTTGTGCCCACCGCCGTGACGTCGGCGGTGCCGCGCGCCGTCAGATCGCCCGTCCCGGCCCGCTCGACCACCGAGGCGGGCAGCGCCAGGGCACGGTCGACGAAAGTCTCGCGGATACGTGCCAGGGTGCGCTCCCCGAAGCGGTGCCCCAGGTACCGGGCCCACCGCGCCACCAGCAGCTGCGCCACCGCGCACAGCACGATGGCCAGTGCCATCCGGTCCACGGCGTCCACGCCGCCCCCGGCCCGGACCTCGTCGATGATCCGCCCCAGCAGCCAGGGACCGACCAGCCCGACTCCGGCGGTCAGCGCGTTCAGACCGAGCACGGCGGTGAAGGCCCGCCGGTCCGCCCGGACCAGCCGGAACGCGGCCCGGCGCACCTCGGAGGGATCGGCGACCGGCAGCCGCACGCTCATCGCACGGCCTCCCCGGCGTCGATTCCGGCGTCGACATCGGCATCGCGGGCCACCAGCTCGCGGTACGCGGGCTCGTCGTCAAGGAGCCGGTTATGGGTGCCGGTGGCGGCGACCTTGCCGTCGACCAGGAAGCACACGGTGTCCGCGTGGTCCAGCAGGAGTGGCGAGGTGGTGGTGACGACGGTCGTGCGGCCGGTGCGGGCGGCGCGCAGCCGGGCGCCGACCGTGGTCTCCGTGTGGGCGTCGAGCGCGGAGGTGGGCTCCACCGCCAGCAGGATCTCGGGGTCGGCGAGCAGGGCCCTGGCCAGGCGCACTCGCTGCCGCTGGCCCCCGGAGAGGCTGCGGCCCTGCGCGTCGACCGGCGAGTCGAGCCCGTCCGGCAGTCCTCGCACGATGTCGTCGGCCACGGCCGCGTGCACCGCACGGAGGACGGCGTCGTCGTCGACGGCGTCATCGTCGTGGCGGCCCAGGACCAGGTCGCGCAGCGTCCCTGCGAACAGGTCGGCCTCGTTGTCCGCGACCAGGATCCGCTCGCGCACCTGCACGAGGTCGATCTCGTCGAGGCGCGCGCCGCCCCAGGTCGCCTCCGACTCGGCGTACCGGCCGAGCCGGTCGACCACGGCGGCCAGGTCGGCGGGACGAGCGCCGACCAGCGCGGTCAGCTGCCCCGGCAACACGCGCACACCGGACTCGGGATCGCTCAGCACCGCCGCGGACGCCGGCGCGTCCAGTGCGTCGGCGGGACCGGTGACGGGCTCCAGGGCCAGGAACCGCACGATGCGCCGAGCCGCCACCACACCCCGGCTGAGCCCGTAGCAGCACTCGATGAAGAAGGCCACCGGCACCACCAGGACCGCGACATAGCCATACACGGCCACCAGCTCGCCGATGGAGATCTCCCCTTGGGCCGCCAGTCGGGCCGCCAGCCAGGTCACCACGGCGAGGAACAGCGACGGCAGCCCGAGGCCCAGCGCCTGCATCCAGCTCGTCACCGCCCCGACCCGGTACCCCTGCGCGCGCAGGGACTGCGAGTCATGCCGGAAGGCGTTGGCGAACAGCCCCTTGCCGCCGAGGCCGTTGAGGACGCGCAGACCGCCCGCGAGGTCGCCGATCCGGGCGGTGAGCACGCCCTGCCGTTCGCGGTACTCGGTCTCCGCGCCCTGTAGCCGTCGCATCATCGGCCCGACGATGACGACCGTCAGGGGCACGCCGAGCAGCACCACAGCGGCGAGCAGGGGCGAGACCGACACCAGCAGCGCCGCCACGACGCCGTAGACGGCGAACGCGGCGACGCCCGGTCCGACAGCGGTCAGGGAGAACGCGATCGTCTGGACGTCACCGACACCGATCGTGACGACCTCCCCGGCCCCGGTCTGCCCGGGCAGCGAGGCCCCGAGCCGGGTCGCCTGGGCGATCACGACCTTGACCGTACGGAAGTTGCCGTCCATCCGGAGCTGCGTCATGGTGCGGTGCCTCAGCATGCCAAGACCGGCGTTGACCGTTCCGGAGGCCAGCACGGCGGCGCTCCAGCCGATCAGGGCGGCCGTGTCGCCCGGCTCCAGGCCATCGTCGATCGCGCGGGAGAGTAGATACGGCTGGAGCGCCAGCATTCCCATCCAGACGCTCGCGATCACCGCGCCGGCGATCGATCTGCCCCACTGACGGGTGACCAGCCACCACAGATATCCGCTGCCGCTGCGACAGCCGGGCACCCCCGGGTCCCCGTACGCGTCGACCATCCGCCGCCCTCTCTTTTCTTCTTCTCCGGTTCCGATCGATGTCTCTTCCTCCGACCGGTCCCCGGCCCGCTAGGACAGGCTGTCCCGCCACGCCCGGTGCAGGTCCGCGAACCGTCCCGTGCCCGCGACGAGTTCGGCGGGGGTGCCGTCCTCGACGATCCGGCCGTGCTCCATGACGAGCACCCGGTCGGCGATCTCGACCGTCGACAGCCGGTGGGCGATCACGACGGCCGTACGGCCCCTCAGCACGGTCGACATGGCGCGCTGCACGGCCCGCTCACCGGGGACGTCCAGCGAGCTGGTCGCCTCGTCGAGGATCAGCACCGCCGGGTCGGCGAGCAACGCCCGGGCGAACGCGACGAGTTGCCGCTGCCCGGCGGAGATACGGCCGCCCCGCTTGCGGACGTCCGTGTCGTACCCGTCCGGCAGGGCGCTGATGAAGTCATGGGCACCGATGGCCTTCGCCGCCCGCTCGATGTCCTCACGGGTGGCGTCGGGGCGGCCGATGGCGATGTTCTCGGCGACCGTGCCGGAGAACAGGAACGACTCCTGGGTGACCATGACGACCCCGCGCCGCAGCTCGGGCACGGCGAGGTCGCGCAGGTCGACGCCGTCGAGGAGGACCCGGCCGTCGGAGGGGTCGTAGAAGCGGGCCAGCAGCTTGGCCAGGGTGGACTTCCCGGCGCCGGTCGCGCCGACGACGGCGACCGTCTGCCCGGCAGGGAGGGTCAGGTCGAAGCGGGGGAGCACCTCGCCGCCGGTGCGGTAGGCGAAGCGCACGCCCTCGAAGACGACCTCGCGGCCCGGGTACGCGGACTCCAGGGCGGGGAGCTCCCGGGGCGCCGACGGCTCCGGCACCGACGGCGTCTGGGCCAGCAGGCCCGCGATCTTCTCCAGCGAGG
This sequence comes from Streptomyces spongiae, assembly GCF_009377185.1. Classification (GTDB taxonomy): domain Bacteria; phylum Actinomycetota; class Actinomycetes; order Streptomycetales; family Streptomycetaceae; genus Streptomyces; species Streptomyces spongiae. Next base: position 11,762 of record NZ_VJZC01000157.1, on the reverse strand, counting down.
CCGCCGCCGACTGGTAGGAGTTCAGGAACATGCCGAGCCGGTCGATCGGGTCGTACAGCCGGCGCAGGTACAGCACCGCCGCCGCCAGCACGCCCAGGGCCAGCGTGCCGTCCGCCACGCGGTACGCGCCCCACAGCACGATGCCCGCGACCGCGATGTTCGCGACGACGCGCGAGCAGATCACATAGCGGGCCATCTCCAGCATCGCGTCGCCGTTGATGCGCTCGTGACGGTGGTTGAGCGCCCTGAACTCGGCGTCGTTGACGGCCTCCCTGCGGAACGCGCGCACCGGGCGGATGCCGTTCATCGTCTCCACGAACTTCACGATGACGGCGGCGATCGCCGTCGAGCGCACCGTGAACACCCGGCCCGCGCGCCGCCGGTACATCCGCACCAGGGCGTACAGCGGGACGAACGACGCCACCGCCACCGCGCCCAGCCCGAGGTCCAGCCAGAGCAGCATCGCCGAGATGTAGACGAAGGACAGGATGACGGTGACGAGCTCCTGGAGGCCCTCGTTCAGCAGCTCGCGCAGGGACTCGACGTCGGTGGTGGAGCGGGAGATGAGCCGCCCCGAGGTGTACCGCTCGTGGAAGTCGACGCTCAGCGCCTGGGCGTGCCGGAAGATACGGCCGCGCAGGTCGAGCAGTACGTCCTGGTTGACGCGGGCGGAGGCGCCGATGAACGCGTACTGCAACCCGCCCGAGGCCACGCCGCACAGCAGGTAGGCCGCGGCCACCGCGATCAGCGGACCGTGGTCGGCGCGGCGGAACGCGGGTACGGCGCTGTCGATGGCGTACGCGACGAGCAGCGGGCCCGCCTGCACCGCCGCCTGCTGGAGCAGCAGCAGGACCGTCGTGAGGGCGACGCGGGCCTTCATCGGGGCCAGCAGAGAGCGCAGGAGCGCGGCCGTGGCGCCGGGCGGCGTGGGAAGCACATCGCGGTCGAAGGCGTCGTCGACGGGTGGCGAACCCGGGGTGTCGGGGCCGTCGTCGTCGGCGGTGGGCGGCGCGGGCGTCGTGGGCGCCGTCATAGGTGGGCCTCCTCACGGCCGTCGGCGATCTCCGGGGTGGGGGTGTCTGCGGCGGGCGTGTCCGCGGCGGCGGTGTCCGGGTCAGGGTTGTCCGGAGCGAGGGTGCCCGGGTCGGGGGTGTCCGCGCCCGACATCAGCCAGGCGTACTCGGCGTTCGTGCGCAGCAGTTCGTGGTGGGTGCCCACGGCGGCGACGCGGCCGGCGGAGAGCAGCGCGACGCGGTCGGCGAGCAGCACCGTGGACGGGCGGTGCGCCACGATCAGGGCGGTGGTCTCGGCGAGCACCTGGCGCAGGGCCGCCTCGACCGCCGCCTCCGTGTGGACGTCCAGGGCGGACAGCGGGTCGTCCAGCACGAGGAAACGGGGGCGGCCCACGACCGCCCGCGCCAGCGCGAGCCGCTGCCGCTGGCCCCCGGACAGGCTCAGGCCCTGCTCGCCGACCTGGGTGTCGGTGCCGTGGGGCAGCGTGTGCGCGAAGTCGGCCTGGGCGACGGCGAGCGCCCGGTCCAGCTCGCTCCTGCCCGCCCGGTCGTCGGCACCCATCAGCACGTTCTCCCCGACGCTCGCCGAGAACAGGGTGGGTTCCTCGAAGGCGACGGCGACGAGTGCGCGCAGCGTCTCCCGGGGCATCGTCGAGATGTCCCTCCCGTCCAGCGTGATCCGCCCCGACGTCACCTCGTGCAGCCGGGGAACCAGCGCCGTGAGCGTCGTCTTGCCACTACCGGTCGCCCCGACCAGCGCCATGGACTCGCCGGGGCGGACGTGGAGGTCGATGTGCTGGAGGACGGGAGGGCTGCCCTCCGGGGCATCGGGGTACCGGAAGCACACGCGGTGAAAGCGGAGCCCGGCGTTCCCGGCGTTCCCGGTGTCTTCGGGATGCCCGGCAGCCTCCTCGGGTGTCCCTGACTCCGGCTCCGCGTCCATGACCTCGAAGTACCGCTCCGTCGCCGTGGCGGCCTCCTGGGTCATGGCCAGGAGGAAGCCGATCGAGTCGATCGGCCAGCGCAGGGCGAGAGCGGTGGACAGGAAGGCGACCAGCGTGCCGGCGGACAGCTCGCCGTCCGCGACCTGGACCGTGCCGAGCACCAGCGCCGCGCCGATCGCGAGTTCGGGCAGGGTGACGATCACGCCCCAGATCGCCGAGAGCAGCCGTGCCTTGCGCAGTTCGGTCCCGCGCAGGGTCAGGGACAGCTCGCGGAAGGCACGCGCCTGGCTGCGGTGCCGCCCGAACCCCTTGATGATCCTGATCCCGAGGACGCTCTCCTCGACGACCGTCGTCAGATCACCCACCTGGTCCTGCGCGAGCCGCGCCACGTCGGCGTACCGCTTCTCGAACACGACGCAGGTGACGACGACGGGGACGGCCGGACCCAGGATCACCAGCCCGAGCGTCCAGTCCTGCAGCAGCATGATGATCACGCCGACGAGGATCGTCACTCCGTTGACCAGCAGGAACGTCATCGGGAAGGCGAGGAACATCCGGAGCAGCATCAGGTCCGTCGTCCCCCGGGACAGCAGCTGCCCCGAGGCCCACCGGTCGTGGAAGGCCACCGGCAGCCGCTGCAGATGCCGGTACAGATCCGCCCGCATCCCGGCCTCGACACCCGCCAGAGGCCGCGCCACCAGCCACCGCCGCAGCCCGAACAGCCCCGCCTCGGCGAGCCCGAGCAGCAGCAGGTACAGCGCCCCCAGCCACACGCCCGCCGGGTCGCGGTCGGCGACCGGTCCGTCCACCATCCACTTCAGGACGAGCGGGATCACCAGGCCGACGCACGAGGCGAGTATCGCGACGGCGGCAGCGGTCGACAGCCGGACCCGGACCGGCCGGACGTACGGCCACAGGCGCAGGAGGGTACGTACGGTGGATCTCTCGGCGTGGTCGGATCGGTGGGAGTGGCCGGAGCGGTCGTCGGAGTGGTCGTCGGCGTGGTCGGTTCGGTCCTCGGCATCGGCGGGTGCGGGTTTCGTGGGCATCATTCGGAGCCTACGGACCACCACTGACACTGCCCACCGAGTTTTGGCCGGAGCGGACTCGGCCGCTGGTCCTACGACCTGCGCTCATGGCGCCGGATACGGCAACAGCCCGCCCTCGATCCGCTCCCACGCGTCCTTCAGCTCGGCGAGCAGCTCCGGCCGGTCCGGGGCGAGGTCGGCCTGCTCCCGGGAGTCGGCGGCCAGGTCGTAGAGGTGGTCCTTGCCGTTCGCGTCCCGGTAGTACTTCCAGCCCCCGCGCCTGAGCGCCCGGTTGGCCCGTACGCGCCAGAACAGATCGCGCTCCGGCAGTTCCTCGCCCCGCAGCAGGTACCCGGCCAGGCTCGTGCCGTCCAGCGGGTACGCCGCGTCGGGCCGCGCACCGCCCAGCTCCAGCAGCGTGGCGGTCCAGTCGGGGGAGAAGTTCGGCTCGTGGCTGACCTGGTGGCCGTCGACGCGGGCGGGCCAGCGCAGGATGGCCGGCACACGGATCCCGCCCTCCAGCAGGCCGGACTTCTGGCCGCTCAGCGGCCAGGTGTAGGACCAGCGCTCGCCGCCGTTGTCGCTGGCGAACAGCACCAGCGTGTTCTCCTCCTGCCCGGAGCGCCGCAGGGCGGCCAGCACCTCGCCGACGGCCGCGTCCAGACTTTCCACCATCTGCGTGTACTTCGCGACCGATCCGCCGTCGTAGTGGTTGAGGGCGTTGCTCACCTCGGCCCGGCTCTTCGCGGCCCGGATCCTCGCCGCGATCTCGGCACCCGTCTCGGCGTCGTCCTCCGCGAGCCAGGGCCAGTGCGGCGTGGTGAAGTTGAGGTTCAGCAGCCAGGGCTGGTCGTGGTCCCGGCCCACGTACTCCACGGCCCGCTCGGTCAGCACGGTCGTGTAGTACCGCAGGTCCTTGTACTCGGCGTCCCCCTCGTAGAGGTCGTAGTCGCCGAGCTGGCCGAGCTTGGAGAAGTACTCCAGTACGCCCCCGAAGTTCCCGAAGAACTCGTCCCAGCCCGACTTGGTGGGGCTGTAGTCGGGCAGCCAGCCGCAGTGCCACTTGCCGATCAGCGCGGTGGAGTAGCCCGCCTTCTTCAGGAGCGAGGCGAGGGTGGGGTGGTTCGGGTCCAGGCCCTGCGACCTGTCGGCGACGGGTTCTGCCAGTCCGCCCTTCGTACGGCCCGGATACCGGCCGGTGTAGAGGCTGAACCGGGTCGGAGAGCAGGTCGCCGACCCCGAGTAGGCGTCCGTGAAGCGCACGCCCTGCCGCGCCAGCCGGTCCAGGTGGGGTGTCCTGATGTGCGGGGCGCCGTACGAGGAGAGGTCGGCCCAGCCGAGGTCGTCGCCGAGGATGACCAGGATGTTGGGGCGTCTGCCGGAGGCGGCACCGGCGCGGGCCTTGAACGGGCGTTCGGCGGGGGCGGCCTCGGCGGCCGTCGCGGTGGCCGTTCCGCCGACGGCGGTCACGGCACCACCGCCGACGAGACCACCGAAGGCACGACGGGATATTTCAGACATAAGGGATCCTCGAAACCGGCATGCCCCACAACAGGGCACACCGCAAATGGTGGAGAAGAAAAGAAAAGTGGAGAAGAAAAGAAAAGAGGGGGGAGCGGGGAGGCTACGGCTCAGCGACAGATGGCGCTGGACTGCCGGCACAGATCGACGTGGCGCCGCTCCACGAGCGCGACGAGCGCGCACGGGTGATCAGCGGGAAGCCTCATGACCAGGGACGGTGCCAGGGGGACGGCCGGAGCGTCAAGAAGCGTCCACAGTGCGGAATCCGCCTCTCGGAGGGCCCACAGCGGACTCCGGTCCTCACAGAACCCACAGCGCAACCCGCCCCTCAAAGAACCCGCAGCAACAACACCGCCCGCGCCGGCACCGTGATCTCCGTCCCCGCCCGGTGCTCCACGCCCGGCGGCTCCTCCTGGTCCTCGCGCGAGGTGTCGACGAGCACTTCGTACCGCTCGGCCCACGGCGGACCCGGCAGGACGAAGGACACCGGCCGGTCCGCCGCGTGCAGCACCGCCAGGAAACTCTCGTCGACGACCGGCACACCACGCGCGTCACGTCCCGGGATGTCGCGGCCGGAGAGGTACATGCCGAGGGTGGCCGCGGGCGCGTACCAGTCCCGTTCCGTCATCTCGGTGCCCCGGGCCGTGAACCACGCCAGGTCCCGCAGCCCGTCCGCCGAGTGCGGGCGCCCGGAGAAGAACGCCCGCCTGCGCAGCACCGGGTGCTCGTGGCGCAGCGCGATCAGCCGGGACGTCAGGTCGAACAGCGCCTTCCAGCCCGGCTCCCGCAGCAGCCCCCAGTCCAGCCAGCTGATCTCGTTGTCCTGGCAGTACGCGTTGTTGTTGCCGCCCTGCGTCCGCCCCAGCTCGTCGCCCGCGACCAGCATCGGCACGCCCGTCGACAGCAGCAGTGTGGTCAGCAGGTTCCGCAACTGGCGGCGGCGCAAGGCGCGGACGCGCTCGTCGTCGGTCTCGCCCTCCGTCCCGCAGTTCCACGAGCGGTTGTCGTCCGTGCCGTCCCGGTTGCCCTCGCCGTTCGCCTCGTTGTGCTTGCGCTCGTACGACACCAGGTCGCGCAGCGTGAACCCGTCGTGCGCGGTGACGAAGTTGACCGACGCGTAGGGGCGCCGGCCGCCCCACGCGTACAGGTCGCTCGACCCCGACAGGCGGTACCCCAGATCCCGTACGTCGGGCAGGGCGCCGCGCCAGAAGTCCCGTACGGCGCCCCGGTACCGGTCGTTCCACTCCGTCCACAGGGGCGGGAACGCGCCCACCTGGTAGCCGCCCGACCCCACGTCCCAGGGCTCGGCGATCAGCTTCACGCGCCGTAGCACCGGGTCCTGCGCGATGACCGCGAGGAAGGGGGACAGCATGTCGACATCGTGCATGGACCTGGCCAGCGCGGCCGCCAGATCGAAACGAAAACCGTCCACCCCCATCTCCGTCACCCAGTAGCGCAGCGAGTCCGTGATGAGCCGCAGGACGTGCGGCTGGACCACGTGCAGGGTGTTGCCGCAGCCCGTGTAGTCCGCGTACCGGCGGGCGTCGTGCTGCAGCCGGTAGTAGCCGCGGTTGTCGATCCCGCGCAACGACAGCATCGGCCCCAGCTCCGACGCCTCCGCGGTGTGGTTGTAGACCACGTCGAGGATCACCTCGATGCCCGCCGCGTGCAGCGCCCGCACCATCCGCTTGAACTCGCCCACCTGCTGGCCGGTCGTGCCGGACGCCGCGTAGGCCGCGTGCGGGGCGAAGTAGCCGATCGAGTTGTAGCCCCAGTAGTTGTGCAGGCTCCTCCGCAGCAGGTGGTCCTCGTGGGCGAACTGGTGGACGGGCAGCAGCTCGACGGCCGTCACGCCCAGCTTCACCAGGTGCTCGATCGCCGCCGGATGCGCCAACCCGGCGTACGTTCCCCGCAGTTCCTCCGGGATCCCCGGATGCAGCTTCGTGAAGCCGCGCACGTGCAGTTCGTAGATCACCGAGTCCGCCCACGGCGTCTTCGGGCGGCGGTCGTCGGCCCAGTCGTCGTCATCGTGGACGACGACGCCCTTCGGCACGTACGGCGCCGAGTCCCGGTCGTCGCGCACGGTGTCCGCGATCTGCTGCTGGGGCCAGTCGCGGACGTGCCCGTACACCTCCGGCGGCAACCGGAAGTCCCCGTCCACCGCACGCGCGTACGGGTCGAGGAGCAGCTTCGCCGGGTTCCAGCGGGCGCCTGTCCACGGGTCCCAGCGCCCGTTCACCCGGTAGCCGTACCGCTGACCGGGCAGCACACCCGGCACGAACCCGTGCCAGATCTCGTGCGTCAACTCGGTGAGCCGGACACGCGTCTCCACTCCCTCCTCGGAGAACAGGCACAGCTCCACCGCCTCCGCCCCGCCCGACCACAGCGCGAAGTTGGTCCCCGCCACTCCGTCCGGTCCCACCCGGAACCGCGCCCCGAGCGGCATGGGAGCCCCCGGCCACACGGGCGTCTGCGCGGTGTCGTCCGCCGCGTGCCGCCTGCCGTTCAGCACGGCGGCGCGGCGCGCGGACGGTCCGCGTCCCTCCTGGACTGCCTCCTGCTCGGGTGCGCTCGCCACCTCACGGCCTCCTGCGGCTCGGCGGAACGACGCCCACCAGGTAGTACGGCCGTCCCAGCCGCGGCTTCCCCGTCGCGTCGTTCTCCCCACTGTTCTGCCCAGACCGTGGCTCGCACTCACGTTTCCCCGAGGCGTGCGCCGTCGTTGGGCCGCACGTACTGCACTTTTCCGGGGGACACCCTGCCCGCCCCCGGCCGGAAAGACAGAGGTCCGAGTGCCCATCACCACACATGCTCCCCGACGCGCCGGGCTCACGCTGGCTGCCCTCCTGACATGGGCGGGACTGGTGGCCGCGGCCACCGGGTGCACGCCGGAGGTGTCCGACGACAAGCCCGGGGCACCGAACGGCACCATCCGCGTCACACCGGCGGACGGAAGCAGGGACGTGCGCGCCGACGAACCGTTCGAAGTGCGGGTGCCCAACGGGCGCCTGGAGTCGGTGAAGGTCGTCGTGTCCCAGGACGCCCAGGAGTCGCCCGTACGGGGGCGCATCTCCTCCGACGGACTCACCTGGCGCCCCACCGGCTCCGGCTCCCGAAGACTCGCGCTCGCCGCGAGATACACCGTCGACGCGGTCGCCCTCGACAAGTCCGGCCGCCGCTCGGCCCGGCACGCCACCTTCACGACGAACGTCCCCGAGAAGCGCTTCATCGCCTACGTCCTGCCGGAGAACCGCGCGACCGTCGGCACCGGCATGATCGTGTCCCTGGAGTTCAACCGGCAGATCGAGAACCGGGCGGCCGTCGAGCGGGCCATCGAGGTGACCGCGCGGCCCGCCGTGGACGTCCGGCCGCACTGGTTCGGCCCGAGCCGGGTGGACTTCCGGCCCGAGCGCTACTGGAAGCCGGGCACGCGGGTCACCGTGGGGCTGCGGCTGCGGGACGTCGAGGGCTCAAGTGGCGTGTACGGCCTGCAGAACAAGACGTTCTCGTTCACCGTCGGCCGCCACCAGGCAAGCCTGGTCGACGCGGCCGCCCACACCATGCAGGTGCGCCGGGCCGGCGGGCTCCTCGCCACGGTCCCCATCACGGCCGGGGCGCCCGCGACGACGACGTACAACGGGAAGATGGTCGTCACCGAGATGCTGGAGGTGACGCGGATGGACGGCGCCACCGTCGGCTTCAGGAAGGCCGACGGCAAGAGCGAGTACGACATCCCGGACGTCCCGCACGCCATGCGGCTCACCCGCTCGGGCACCTTCCTGCACGGCAACTACTGGGCACCGAACGCCTTCGGCAACGCCAACGTCAGCCACGGCTGTGTGGGTCTGCGCGATGTGAAGGGCGGCAGTTCGGACACGCCAGCGGGCTGGTTCTTCGACCGCAGCCTCATCGGGGACGTCGTCGAGGTCGTCAACAGCAAGGACAAGACGGTCGCCCCTGACAACGGCCTCGGAGGATGGAACATGGGCTGGCAGGAATGGAAAGCGGGCGGCGCGGTGAAGTAAAGGGGAACCGCGTGGAACGAGATGGCGCTCACCACGGTCCTACTTGGGACTGAACAGTGACAATGGCGAGGCCCAATCCATCCCGATCTTGCGGTTAATGTACGCACAAACGCGCGGGACGCGTTGGGGGTGCGGGCCTGAACAGGCCGTGCGAGGGGAGACACGAACTTGAACGGGCGACCGATATCGGGGGCGTCGCTTGATGCGCGGACACGGAGGAGCCGGCGGAGCCAGGGGATACTGGCTCTGCTGATGGGGGTGTTGCTCCTCGCGGTGACCGCGTGCGGCGGGGGATCCGACTCCGGCTCGGAGAAGGAGAAGGGCGGCAAGGGCTCCTCCGGAGCGGCGGCCGGCAACACCTCCGAGGCCGTCGTGACGATAGCCCCGAAGAGCGGCGCCGACGACGTGAAGACCAGCGGCGCCCTCGAGATCACCGCTGCCAAGGGCAAGTTGACCGAGGTCACGGTCAAGAACCCCAAGGGCGACGAGATAGCGGGGAAGATAGCGGAGAACGGCGCCGCGTGGGCGCCGTCGACCCACCTCGCCTCGGACACCAAGTACACCGTCCACGCCGTCGCCGAGGACAAGGAGGGCCGCAAGGCCACCGAGGAGTCCTCGTTCACCACGCTCAAGCCGAAGAACACCTTCATGGGCGTCTTCACACCCGAGGACGGCTCCACGGTCGGCGTCGGTATGGCGTTCTCGCTCAACTTCACCCGCGGCATCACCAAGCCCGAGGACGTCGAGAAGTCCATCAGCATCAAGACCGAGCCGGCCGTCGATGTCGAGGGCCACTGGTTCGGCAACGACCGCCTCGACTTCCGCCCCGAGAAGTACTGGAAGCCCGGCACGAAGGTGACGGTCGACCTCAACCTCGACGGCGTCGAGGGCCGCCCCGGCGTCTACGGCGAGCAGGACAAGAAGGTCTCCTTCACCATCGGCCGCAGCCAGGTGTCCACCGTGGACGTCAAGACCAAGAAGATGACCGTCGAGCGCGACGGCAAGGTCATCAAGACCATCCCCGTCACCACCGGCAAGCCCGGCTACGACACCTGGAACGGCCAGATGGTCATCACCGAGCGCCTGCCGGTGACCCGTATGAACGGCGAGACGGTCGGCTACGGCGGCGAGTACGACATCAAGGACGTCCCGCACGCCATGCGCCTGACGACCTCCGGCACCTTCATCCACGGCAACTACTGGGGCGGCGGCGCCTTCGGCAACTTCAACGCCAGCCACGGCTGCATCGGCCTGCGCGACGTGAAGGGCGGCTGGGACAAGAACACGTCGGCGGCCTGGTTCTTCAACCGCTCGATGATCGGCGACGTGGTTGTCGTGAAGAACTCCAACGACCGGATCGTCGACCCGGACAACGGGCTCAACGGCTGGAACATGTCGTGGGAGAAGTGGAAGGAGTAGGGGGCCTTTCATCTGCCGGGTACGGGAGCGCCCCTTTTAGGGGCGCGGGGAACTGCGCGACCAGCCACATCGGACCGCACTGTGGCAACGGCCTTGGTCACCGCTAACCTGCGGAGCATGACCGTGCATCTGGAAGTCGCCGAAGGCGTCGGGACCATTCGCCTCGACCGTCCGCCCATGAACGCGCTGGACATCGCCACGCAGGACCGTCTCAAGGAACTCGCCGAGGAGGCCACCAACCGTGCCGACGTGCGCGCGGTGGTCCTGTACGGCGGGGAGAAGGTGTTCGCGGCGGGCGCGGACATCAAGGAGATGCAGGCCATGGACCACGCGGCGATGGTCGTGCGTTCCCGGGCTCTGCAGGACTCCTTCACCGCCGTGGCCCGCATCCCCAAGCCGGTCGTGGCCGCCGTCACGGGCTATGCGCTGGGCGGCGGCTGTGAGCTCGCGCTCTGCGCCGATTTCCGCATCGCGGCGGAGAACGCGAAGCTCGGGCAGCCGGAGATCCTGCTGGGCCTGATCCCGGGCGCGGGCGGCACCCAGCGTCTGTCCCGCCTGATCGGCCCCTCGAAAGCCAAGGACCTGATCTTCACGGGCCGCATGGTGAAGGCCGACGAGGCGTTGGCGCTGGGGCTCGTGGACCAGGTCGTACCGGCCGCCGAGGTCCACGCGCAGGCACACGAGTGGGCCGCGAAGCTCGCCCAGGGGCCGGCGATCGCCCTGCGCGCGGCCAAGGAGGCGATCGACACGGGCCTGGAGACGGACATCGAGACCGGGCTCGCCGTGGAGCGGAACTGGTTCGCGGGTCTGTTCGCCACGGAGGACCGGGAGCGCGGGATGCGGAGCTTCGTGGAGGAGGGCCCGGGCAAGGCGAAGTTCAGCTGAGGTTGGTCGGATTTCGCCCGAGTTCGTCTGATGCCCTGTCGCTGCGCGCGCCGCCCGCAAGAGCTGTTGCGGGCGGCGAATTTCTCCCCCCGATTTCTCTCTTCGAGTTCCGCTGATCAACTTGCAGTTGACGAGTTGTCTTATCCGTGTCCCTCGAAGGGGCGGTCTACGGGACCCTTGGGGCGATCTTGAATGCCCCTTCGGGTGGAGGGCGGGCGATTGCCGGATTCCGGTGAACAGTCGCAGCTCAGGCGGTATGTGACGCCTCCATGCATGCCTCTGGCATATGACAATGTGTCGCCCGGGAATGAAGGGCAGCGGGGGGCGTATTCCTGAGGAACGGCCCCGGAGGAAGCCCTGGGCGGCCATGATGGGGGCATGGCGGGGCTGGAGGGTGTCGAACAGCCGCGGCGGCACGGGAGTGCGACCGCGGCGCGCTGGTCGCCTGCGGTCGAGGACGAACGGGCGCTGAAGGCACTGGAGTTGTTCGGCAACCCCGCTGAGGCCGAGGTTCCCCTGCCGTCCCGTCCCGAGTCCGCGGCCACCGCGCGGCGGTTGGCCCAGGTCGTCGTGCTCCGCCAGTGGGGGCTCTCGCCGAAGATGACCGAGGACGTGGTCCTGCTCGTCTCGGAGCTGGTCGGCAACGCGGTGCGGCACACCGGTGCGCGTGTCTTCGGGCTGCGTCTGCGCCGCCAGCGGGGGTGGATCCGGGTCGAGGTCCGCGATCCCTCGCGGGGGCTTCCCTGTCTCATGCCCGTCCAGGATCTGGACATCAGCGGACGTGGCCTCTTCCTCGTCGACAAACTCTCCGATCGCTGGGGTGTCGACCTGTTGCCTCGGGGCAAGACGACGTGGTTCGAAATGCGGGTGTCCGACCGCTAGCGCTCCCGCAAGGACCCAGGTTTCTCGCCCCCGCCGCCCCTACCC
>NZ_VJZC01000156.1 GCF_009377185.1 Streptomyces spongiae | reverse complement strand
CCGTAAGGGGTGGGGGCGCCCCTGAAAGGGGCGCGGGGAACCGCGCGAGCAACCACGGACGGCCCGCACCCGAGAGACAAACCCGCAGTACCCGGCTCTCCCAGCGGAGCGCCGTCGTTTGGGTCGTTGTCAGACCCAGGACCTAGTCTGTGCACCGTGACTTCACCCGCATCGACGGACAGCGTTCCGCCCCAGCTCAGCGCGGGGTCGCGCCCCGCCTTGGGCCCGGCCGCCGACGAGGGGCTGGCGCGACGGCTGCGCGCGCTCGCCTGCACCGCGCCGCTGCACGACCTCGACGCGCGCAAGGCCAACCTCGCCGGTGAGTACTCGGTGTACGGCATGGCGGAGGTCGCCCTCGCCGCCATCGACCTGGTCACGCTGAACATGGACTTCGACACGGGCGCGGACCACGACCAGATCGTCGCCCGCCTCATCCCGCGCATCGCCGCCCAGGCCCCGCAGCGCCCCGTCACCGAGCACGAGCGCGTCGCCCGCTGGGTCCTGGAGAACCTGATCAACGTCGGCAGCGTGGACCGCGGCTTCCGGGCCGTCTACGGCACGTTCGCACCCGACGGCACATATGTACGCCGCGACTACGACTTCAAGCTGATCGAGGAGGTCCCCGGCTACGGGGGCGGCGTCTACCTCCGGACGACCGACGAGGCCGTCAACGTCCTGGTGGGCGCCCTCGACACCGACGTCACCAGTGCGCAGATCGCCGCCGAGGTCAAGCTGGAGGTCCTGATCAGCCGCGGCCGCCTCGCCGACGCCCAGCTCGCCGCCGAACAGGCCCGCTACCGCACCGTGCAGTACTCGGAGACCCTGCGCAGGGCCCTGGACGCCACACGCCGCAACGTACGCGCGGTGGACTGGCTCAGCGCCGTGCCCGACATGATCGCCGAGGCCCTCGACCACGTCGCCGACCGCTACCGCCACGAGAACGCGATCCTCACCAACATCCGCAAGGCCCGCGACGAGTCCGAGGACCCCGAACAAAAGCGGCGCGCCGCCGAGCTCGTCGACATCGTCAAGGACTGCATTCGCCGTCACACCCAGTTGCAGTCCCGGTTGCTGGAAGCCGGCCCGCTCTTCCGTGCCGAGCAGGACCGGCAAGCCTTCGGCACGCCTCTGACCACGTCGGGGACAGACCTCTACGGGCACCTCCTGGCACCCGTCCTCCCGCTCCCGCTGGAACAGGCCGTCCGCGTCACGGACGCGTTCTTCGGGCGCGGTACGGGGTTCCGGACGCGGGCCTCCGTGCGCGTCGCGGACCTGGTCGATCTGTTGCTGACCCCGCCGGTGGAGCGGGAGCACCTCGGTGCGGAGATGCCCGAGCCGGATCTGATCGCCACGCCGGATGACAGCCGGTTCAGCGAGGAGCAGCTGGCTGCGGCGATGGAGTTGCTCGACCTGCCCGCGGACGCGCCGCGGCGGTTGTCCGGGCTTCTGGTGGAGGCTCGCCGTCAGGATCCCGAACTGCCCTATCTGGTCGCCCTGTTGGCCGTGCACGCGGCCAGCCCGCCGGTCGGTACCGCGTATCGGCAGGGTGAGGAGAAGCTGTTGTTCGCCGTGGACGACGGGACCGAGCTGGACGATCCGGAGTTCGGTGGGGCGGATCTGATCGTGGGGACGGCCTTGCTGGACGCGGTGGGGATGGCAGCGGACAGAACGGAGGCTGCGTGAGAGCGCCGTCGAGCGTCAGGCCGTCTCACGGGTGCGGGTCGAGTGTGGCTTGTCGCGCAGTTCCCCGCGCCCCTTTCGGGGGCGTGCCCACACCTGAGCTCGTACCGATCATCAAGGAGCCCCAACCGTGACCGAGCACGTCGAGTGGAGTGAGCCGGAGGCTGCCGCCGCGCCGGCCAGTACCGCCATCACGCCCGCCGACGCCGCCGACGCGGCCCGGCTCGTGGCGTTCGGGCTGCAGCCCAAGCTGCAGCCCGCCCGGGACCAGGAGTACGGCGAGCTGCTGCGGCGGTACCGCGAGGATCCGCCGTTCGCCCGGCTCGCCGACGCCGTGGCCGCCGGCCTGGGGCTGGTCGTCCTGGAGGTGTCCCCGCGCGCGGGGATGGCCGTCACGGCGGCCGAGGACTCCGTGTTCGCCGTACGCATGGGGGACTACGCGCGTCGGACGTCGGCCGACTCGGGGGACCGGTTCCTGCACGGCCTGGCCCATCTCGCCGTGGCCGCCCTGGCGTTCCCGCGTCCGGAGGACCTGGCCGACGACGGGTACATCGGACGCGTCTCGGTCAACGGGGTCGACGCCTTCGTACGGCAGGCCTGTCGGCGGCTGGAGGAGCGGGCCGACGAGCGGGGGGAGAACACCGACCCGGCCACGGAGGCGCCAGGGCTGGAGGCGGCCTGGCGGATCTGGGTCCGGCGCAGCGCCACCGGGGCCACCAAGGACGCCCGCAGGCTGGCGGGTTCGACCACCGGCATCGTCGGCAAGGCCGTCGCGTTCCTCACCGACTCCGGGTTCCTGCAGCGGACCGGTGACGACAACGGCGGGACGTACCGGACGACGGCCCGCTACCAGCTCCAGGTGCGCGACATGGCGAGCAGCGCCGCCATGGCCGAGTTGCTGGAGCTCGGCGTCGTCCCGGTGACCGACGGCACGGCCTCGCTGCTGCCCAGCGAGGACACCGACGACCTGGAGCTGGTGGCCGACGCCGGGCTGCCGTTCCACTCCTGACCGTCCCGACCGCACGAACCACCCTTACGACTGCGAGAGTTCCGCCGCCATGTACGAGCTGTCCCGGGTCCGCCTCTACTCCATCGGGCCGGCCGGTGCGCGCTACGCCGACACCGTGCTGGACCTGCGGGGTGTCGGCGGGCCCGTGCCCGACCCCGCGCCCCAGCAGGCGGAGTTCTTCGAGGAGGAGCCCACAGGGCCGCCGCGCCGCCCCGCGCCCGCCGGCGTGCTCTTCCTGGAGAACGGCGGCGGCAAGTCGGTGCTGCTCAAACTGATCTTCTCCGTGATGCTGCCCGGCCACCGCAACACGCTGGGTGGCGCCAGCTCCGGCGTGCTGCGCAAGTTCCTGCTCGCCGACGACTGCGGGCACGTCGCCCTGGAGTGGCAACACACGCTGACCGGTGAGTGCGTCGTGGTCGGCAAGGCGAGCGAGTGGCGGGGGCGGCAGGTCTCCAACGATCCGCGGAAGTTCGCCGAAGCCTGGTACTCCTTCCGGCCCGGTCCGGGACTGAGTCTCGACAACCTGCCGGTCGCCGAGTCCACCGCGGTACGGCCGCCCGTCGAGGGGCAGTCGGGCGCGAAAGGACGGCGCCGCACCATGAAGGGCTTCCGGGACGCGCTCACCGAGGCGGGCAAGGCATACCCGTACCTCGAAGTCCACTGGGAGGAGATCCACGACCGTTGGAACGAGCATCTGACGGAGCTGGGACTGGATCCCGAACTCTTCCGGTACCAGCGGGAGATGAACGCCGACGAGGGTGAGGCCGCCGGTCTCTTCGCGGTCAAGAAGGACTCCGACTTCACCGACCTGCTGCTGCGGGCCGTGACCGACACCCGGGACACCGACGGGCTCGCGGACCTGGTCAGCGGCTTCGGCAACAAGCTGGGCCGACGGGCCGAGCTGATCGCCGAACGGGACTTCACGGCGGGCTCCGTGGACCTGCTCGGCCGGATCGTCGACGCCGCCGAGGCTCGGCAGCGGGCCCGGGACATCCACGCCGGTGCCGAGCGGCGCACCCGGACCCTGGCCAGGCGGCTGTCCGCCCGGGCCGCACAGGAGCGCCTGAGGGGCGCCGACCTCGCCCAGCGGGTCTCCGCCGCCGCGCACGCCGTCACCCACGCCGAAGGCGCCCGCGAGCGCAGCGCGCTGATCGCGGCCGAACTCGCCTACCGGCACGCCTCGCTGGCGCTGGCCGCCGCCGAGAAGTCCGCCGCCGCGCAGAAGCGCGAGCTCGCCGACGCCCGCACCCTGCACTCCGCCTGGCAGGCCGCCGAAGCCGTGCTGCGTCACCGCGCGGCGGCCGACCGGGTCGCGCGCGTGGCCGCCGCGATCCGGGAGGCCGAGCGGGACGCCGCCCCCGCGCTCGCCGCCCGAGCCAAGGCCGCCGTCGACCTCGTACGCGCCCTGCACGGCGCCGCCGGGAGCGCCGAGACCCTCGCCAACGAGGAGGAGGAGCGGTCCGCCGCCCTCCAGGAGGTGAGTGAGGCCGCGTACCGGGACTCGACGGCCGCCGCCACCGAGGCCCAGCGCGCCCGCAGCGAGGCCGGGCACCTGCGGCAGAGGCTCACCGAGGTCGAGCAGGAGACCGCCGAGGCCGTACGCGCGGGCTGGCTCGACGACAGCGCCCCGGACGCGGATCCGGCGCGGGCCGCGCTCGCCGCGAGCGACGCCGAGAAGACGGCCGTCGCCGCCTGGGACACCGCGCGCGAGACGTCCCGCCGTGCCTCCGAGCGCGCCCGGGAAGCGGCCTCGGCCGAGTCGCGGGCCGAGCTGACCGCGGCCCGCGCGGCGGACGCGGCGACCGCCGCGGAGCGCGCGTACGACGCGGAGCACCGCACCGCTGAGGCGCTGGCGGGGGAGGAACGGCTGGCGGAGCTGCTGGGGCTCGGCAGCGGAAAGGGCGCGCGCAAGGCTCTCCCCCAGCAGCGGCGCGCGGACGCCACGAGCGCGAACCCCGCGGATCCTGACTCTCGCGCCACCGACGAAGGGCCCCTCACTCCCGAGGAACTGGACCGGTACGCCGACGAACTCCGCGAGCTGCTCGACGACAACGTCGCCTCCGCCGAGCGGCACCTGTTCGAGCTGCGCACCGCCGCCGCCGACGACTCCCGGATCCTCGGCGCCCTCGGCGACGGCGGGCTGCTGCCGCCGGGTCCGGACGTGCTGGCCACCGTCGAGTTCCTCGGCGAGCACGGCATCCCCGCGCTGCCCGGCTGGCGCTACCTCGCCCAGGCCGTCGACCCCACCGACCACGCACGTGTGCTGGCCGCGCGGCCGGAGCTGGTCGACGGAGTGATCATCACCGACCCTGACACACATGCCCGGGCGCGCGCGGCGCTCTCCGACGCGGCCCTGCTGCCGAGATCCGCCGTGGCCGTGGGCACGGCCGCCGCACTGCTCGCGCCGACCCCGGCCCCCGACGAGGGCAACAGCGGCGTCTTCCTCGTACCGCCGAACCCGGCCATGCACGACGAGCACGCCGCCGACGAGGAGCGGCAGGCGCTGCGCGCGCGGGCGACCGAGCGGGACGAGGAGATCCGCACCCTCGCCGCACGGCTCGGCAAGGACCGCGAACTGGCCGCACGGCTCGCCTCCTGGCGCACGGGATGCCCGGCCGGACGACTCACCGAACTCGCCACGGCCGCCCGGGACACGCGCGCGTTCGCCGAGGAGTCCGAGGCCGAGCTCACCGAGGCGCGCACCGTACGGGTCGAGGCCGAGGAGGCCGCAGCCGAGGCCGCCCAGGTCCGCGACGAGCGGCAGGAGGCCGCGCAGAAGGCCCGCCGCTCCGCCGACGCCCTCGCAGGCCTCGCCTACCGGTTGCGCGAGCGCTCCGGCTGGCAGGTCAAGGTACGCGAACTCGCCGACGAGGCCGCCGAGTCCGAGAGCCGCGCCCAGGTCTGCCTGGAGCGCGCCCGCGCCGCCGACGAGGACCGCCGTGGCGCCCAGCGCGCCGCCGACGACGCCCGCCGCACCGCCCGCGCCCTGCGCGCCGAGCGCGCCGAGATCGCGGGCGCCCCCGACGACGTACCGGACGACGGCACGGACGCGCCGAAGGCGTCCCTCCCTGCCCTCCGGGAGGCGTACCGCGCCGCCTCCCAGGTGTACGAGAAGGTCGGTGTCGGCGCCGACCTGCGGGCCGAACAGGCACGGGCCGAGAGCGACGAGAGCGCCGCACGCACCGAACTCGACCGGCTCAGCAACAAGGTCCGCAACCGCGCCGAGCAGCTCCTTCAGTCACCCGACGGCTCCGACGGGCCCTCCCGGCAGGCCGCCGCCGCCCGCGCTGAGGAACTGGTGCAGCTCCTGGAGACCCGCATGTCCACCGCGAGCGAGCAGCTCGGACGGCTGCGCGGAGAGGCCGAGCGGCACGCCCCCGAGGACGGCGAGGCACACACCGAACTGCCCGAGGAACTCGCCCCGCGCGACGCCGACCATGCCCAGGCCCTGCTGCGCACCGCCACCGCCGAACTCGCCTCCCACACCGAGGCGTTGACCCAGGCCCGCGAGGCCCACGCCGAACTCCTCGACGCCCACCGCGCCGCGGAGGACGCGGCCGGAGGCTTCGACGAGACAGCCGCCCTCCTGCGCGACCTCCTCCGTGAGCACGCGGCCGACGAGGAGCAGGAACAGCCCGAGCCGTACCCCGGCGGCCCCGAAGAGGCCCGCAAGGCAGCCGCCGAGGCCCGCCGTTCGCTGCGTGGCTGCGCCGCCGACCTGTCCGCCGCCGAGGCCGCGGTGCGCGAGGCCAGTGACGTCCTTGTCCGGCACGCCAACTCCACACGCTACGAGCAGGTCCGCACCCCGGCCCGCCAGCAGATCCGCGAACTGCCCGCGTCCGCGCTGCCCGAGCACGCCCAGAAGTGGGCGGACGCCTTCGCCCCCCGACTCAGGGTCCTCACGGACGAGTTGGAGCAGCTGGAGCGCAACCGGGACTCGATCGTGGACCGTCTGCGCGGGCTGGTCGAGTCGGCCCTGGCGACCCTCCGGTCCGCCCAGCGGCTCTCCCGGCTGCCGGAGGGACTCGGCGAGTGGTCCGGGCAGGAGTTCCTGCGCATCCGCTTCGAGGAGCCCGACCAGGCCACCCTCATCGAACGGCTCGGCGAAGTCATCGACGACGCCACCCGCGCGGCCGTCAAGAAGAACTCCGACCTGCGCCGCGACGGTATGTCCCTGCTGCTCAGGGGGGTCAGCGCGGCCCTCCAGCCCAAGGGCGTCGCCGTCGAGATCCTCAAGCCGGACGCCGTGCTGCGCGCCGAGCGCGTGCCCGTCGGACAGATGGGCGACGTGTTCTCGGGCGGCCAGCTGCTCACGGCCGCCATCGCCCTGTACTGCACGATGGCCGCGCTGCGCAGCAACGACCGGGGCCGCGACAAGCACCGGCACGCGGGCACCCTGTTCCTGGACAACCCCATCGGGCGCGCGAACGCGACGTACCTGCTGGAACTCCAGCGAGCCGTGTCCGACGCCCTCGGCGTCCAGCTCCTCTACACCACGGGACTCTTCGACACGACCGCGCTGGCCGAGTTCCCCCTTGTCATCCGCCTCCGCAACGACGCCGACCTGCGCGCCGGCCTCAAGTACATCCGGGTGGAGGAACACCTCCGCCCGGGACTGCCGGAGCAGCCCCGGGCGGGCGAGGCGGTACACAGCGAGATCACGGCGACGAGGATGTTCAAACGTCCCGCCGGCGCCCCGTAAGGGGGCAAGGGGCGTGGGGCTGTGACGGGGAGAGGGCCGCCCCTCAGTCGGTCGCCGGAGACGATACGGGCGGGACGGCGGAGGCGTCCTCGGACTGCAGCTGGTGCTCGGCCAGCACGCCCGTCCTGTGTCGCTGCACGAACCAGTAGTACGCGAAGCCGCCACCCGCGATGATCCCGACGAACAGGACCGCACCCCACTGCAGGTACCAGTGGAACGGGGCGGTCGCGTTGTAGACCGAGGCACGCGGCCAGATCAGGTTGAGCGTCATGCCCGCGCCCCACACCACGGCCACGATGTTGACCAGGAGCCCCCAGCGGCCCAGCGAGAACCTGCCGTCGCCCGCCGGCTGCCACTTCCCGCGCAGCCGGGCCACCAGCATCGGCACCGTGACGCCGAGGTAGGCGAGGTAGATCATGATGATGCCGATGCTGGTGACGACCGTGAAGATCTGTGGCTGGCGGATGTTGACCACGAGGATCGCCAACGCCAGGATCCCGATGATCACGGTCGGGAGAACCGGCGTCTGGAAGCGCGGGTGACACTTGGCCAGCCGTGAGGACGCGGGCAGGTTGTTGTCACGGGCCATGGCGAACGCCAGCCGGACCGCGGCCGTGTGCACGGCCAGGGCACAGACCGTGACCGCGATCAGCACGCACCACAGCATCGCCTTGCCGGCCGTCGGACCGAGCACGTCGAGTACCACATACTGAAGGCCGTCCGTGGACAGCTTCTCGCCCTTCAGACTGGACACGCTCATCAGCGCCAGCAGCAGGATCAGGCCGCCGAGAACGAAGGAGGCGACGATGGCCCGGATGATCGCGCGCGGCGCGTTCCGAGTCGGGTCCAGCGACTCCTCGCCGAGCGAGGCGGCCGTGTCGAAGCCGTACATGACGTACGCGGACGCCAGCGACGCCACGAGAAACGCTCCCAGGTACCCGGCTCCGTAGCCCGCCCCGGTGCCGTTCGTCTCCATGACCACCTGCGGGCCGCGCGTGATGTGCACGGCGAACAGCGCGATCAGGACGACGGTGGCGATGAGCTCGATGAAGACGCCCGCCGTGTTGATGGTGGCCATCAGTTTGACGCCGAAGGCGTTCACCAGCGTGGTGAACAGGATCAGCACGGCGGCCAGGATCACCGCGTTCGTCGCGACGTCGTACGTGCCCGTGCCGTCCCCGACGATCTGGAACACGTCGGAGATCTGCGGCAGCGTGAGCTGGTAGGCGAGCGCCACCGCCGAGATGGACACGATCGAGGCGATCAGCATCATCCAGCCGGCGAGCCAGCCGAGGTGCGGGTTGCCTATCTTCTTCGACCAGTTGTAGACGGACCCCGCCACCGGGTAGCGAGCGGCCAGCTCCGCGAAGCACAGCGCGACCATGAACTGGCCGACGAAGACCATCGGCCACGACCACCAGTACGCGGGGCCACCGCTGCCGTAGCCGAAGTAGAACAGCTGGAAGGTGCCGGTCAGGATGGAGATGTAGCTGATACCCGCGGCGAAGGTGTGGAAGTTGCCGAGGGTGCGCTTGAGCTCTGGCTTGTAACCGAACTCGGCGAGTTCGGCGTCGTCCTGGCCTTGTGGGCTTTTCGGTTGCTCGGTTGTCGTCATGAGCGGACTCCTGGAGGAGGGATGGGGGAGCGGCTCGAGCGGGTGCCGTGATCAAAGAGGGGTTCTACGCGGGTTCCTGGCCCTGCGCGAGGCCAACGAGCTGACTGTTACGAAGAGTTATGCCAAGGTCAGGCGAACCAACCCTGCGGCGAGGGATCGGTGTTGCGCCAGATGTGCTTCGCCTCGCGGTACTCGGCGAGCCCCGAGGGTCCCAGTTCTCGGCCGAAGCCGGACTGCTTGAAGCCGCCCCACTCGGCCTGCGGCACGTACGGGTGGTAGTCGTTGATCCAGATCGTGCCGATCCGCAGTCGGGCCACGACCCGCTGCGCCTTCGCCTCGTCGGTGGTCCACACCGCGCCGGCGAGACCGTAGATGGTGGCGTTGGCCAGCCGCACCGCCTCGTCCTCGCCGCTGAACCGCTCCACGGTCAGCACCGGTCCGAAGGACTCCTCCCGCACCACCGACATCGAGCCGTCGCACTCGTCCAGCACGGTCGGCAGATAGTAGAACCCCTCGTCGAGCCCCTCGGGCCGCTTGCCCCCGCACCGCAGGACCGCGCCCTCCTCCAGGCCCTTGGCGACGTACGCCTCGACCTTCGCGCGGTGCGCCGCCGAGATCAGCGGCCCGGTCTGCGCCCGCTCGTCGAACGGCCCCCCGAGCCGGATCTCCCTGGCCCGGCGCACTACCTCGTCGACGAACCGGTCGTGCAGCGAGTCCTCCACCAGCAGGCGCGCCCCCGCTGAGCACACCTGCCCGGAGTGCAGGAACACCGCGGTCAGCGCCATGTCGACGGCCGTCTCGAAGTCGGCGTCGGCGAAGACGATGTTCGGGTTCTTGCCGCCGAGTTCCAGGGCGACCTTCTTCACGGTCCCGGCCGCGGCCGCCATCAGCCCCCGGCCGGTCTGCAGGCCACCGGTGAAGGACACCAGGTCCACGTCCGGGTGGTCGGCGAGCGGCGCGCCCGCCTCGGGCCCCGCGCCCAGGACCAGGTTGGCGACACCCGGCGGCAGACCCGCCTCCTCCAGCAGCCGCATCAGATGGATCGCGCTGTGCGGGGTGAGCTCACTCGGCTTCAGGAGGAAGGTGTTGCCCGCCGCGAGCGCGGGGGCGACCTTCCACGCCGTCTGCAGGAGTGGGTAGTTCCACGGCGTGATCAGCGCGCAGACCCCCACCGGCTCGTACACCACCCGGCTGTCGGCGCCCGCCACTCCGGTGTCGACCACGCGCCCCGTCTCCGCGGCGGCCGTACGGCCGAAGTAGCGGAAACAGTTCACGATGTCGTCGATGTCGTACTCGCTCTCGACCAGCCGCTTCCCGGTGTCGAGGGACTCGGCGCGTGCGATCGCGTCCTTGTCGCGGACGAGGAGGTCGGCCACCCGCAGCAGCAGGTCACCGCGCTCGACCGCCGGGGTTGTGGGCCAGGGGCCCTCGTCGAAGGCGCGGCGCGCGGCGGCTATCGCCTCGACGGTGTCCTTGCCGCCCGCCTCGTCGACGACCGCGACCAGTGATCCGTCGGCGGGACAACGGATCTCCCGGGTGCGCTCGTCGAGAGCGCCCACCCATCTGCCGCCAATGAACAGGTCCGGCACTGCCGCCTCCCGGGGTGTCGTACGGCTCAGGCACCATCGCTTCCCAGCTTCTGGATCAGCCACTCGTGGAAGATCCCGATGCCTTGCGGTACGCGCGCGACGCCAGTCGCCTTAGACGATCGTGCAGTCCTCGGCCATCGGCAATATGTGGCGCAGAAGGACACACTCCGGAGGTCGACGAAGGCGGTCTGCTTCCCCGTGATCGCGGGGTAGCGGCGGTCCCGGTCCCCGGAGTCGTCGCCTCGCCCCGGCTCGTGGCCGGCATCTGCCGCAGGCCGCCTACGGCAGAGTCTCGACGGTCCGGTGGAGCCTACGAGTGCGACAACTGTCCGGCTCCGCCCTGCCGCCGACGTATTCGCTCCTGGCTCCGTGTCGCCGCCCGGGCCCGCCGCCGTGCGCGGCGGCGCTCCCGACGCAGGGCGCGAGCCGTGCTGCTGGGGGTCGACACCACTCCGTTCCGCTGGTTCCACACCTGTCGTGTCACCCACACGTCCAGCACGCCCCAGGTCGCCACCACCGTGCTGGCGACACTGCTGAGGACCATGGGGAAGGCCAGCCAGGAACCGGCCATCGTGCACAGGAACGCCACCATCGCCTGGACCAGGGTGACCGCGGTGATGAGCACCGCGCGCACGGCCGCCGTCCGTACCGGATCAGGCAACCGTCGCTTCCGCGCGGGCTCCTCGATCCACAACGGCCGGTAGTACGGCTGCCCTTCGCCGCCGTCCAACGCGTCCTGGCCGCGGCCAGGGTCGCTCCGCCGGAGCGCGGCACCCGCCGGAATGCCCTGATCCGACCCGGACTCCCGGCCCGTTTCCGCCGCGGGCGCTGTCACGCCGTCTCCGGGCGCCATGCGCCGCTCCGCCGTGCCCATCAACTTGTCCTCCCCACCGCCGGCAGACAGCTCTCTCTCCGGGCTCATGAGAACCCGGCACCCCTCTGGCTGCCCGGCTTGCGCTGATCTACGCCGCCTGAGCGCGGCATGCGGCGTCTACAGCCGAATCCGCCCCCCACATCCTGTACAGAAAGACGATCGACGTCCGAAGAAGATTCCCGGTGAGCGAAGAATTCCGGCCAACCGACAAAGTTCCCCGACGGGATGTGATCGCCCCAAGTGCCGGACCGCAGGAGGCAATCTCCCGTAATGAACGGACAACTCCCCATGTCTCGTTCCCCGTACGCGTGGCGTGCACCCGGACTGCCCTTCGAGTTACCTGTGTCTCAGTAGTAGGCTCACGCAAGTTTGTTGACGCACGTGTGTGCCCCCGGTGCGGTGGGGGCCGAGCTGGGGGAGGCCATGCGCTTTCGCGGGAAGTCCATCCGCCGGAAGATCGTGGCGCTGCTTCTCGTGCCCCTGCTGTCACTGACGGGCATCTGGGCCTTCGCCACGTATCTCACTGTCCGCGACGTCAATCAGCTCTTCGCGATCTCGGACGTCGTCGAGGAGATCGGCTACCCCACCGAGGACACTGTCCAGGTCCTCCAGGAGGAGCGCCGTCAGACTCTCGTCTACCTCGCCGACCCTCGCGCCTCCGACGCGCTCACCGCACTGGAGCGCAGCCGGACAGCCACCGACAAGGCCGTCGCCGCCATCCGCGAGAAGTCCGAGGACGGCGACATGCAGGACGAGATGAGTGAGGACACTTCCACAGACCTCACCGCGATCCTGGACGCCCTCGACGGCCTCACCTCCCTGCGCAGCAGTGTCGAGCAGGGCACCGTCAACGTCTCCCAGGCCCTCGACCTCTACAACCGCCTCGTGGACCCCTGCTACGCCCTCCTGGCCAACCTCCACGTCCTGGACAACGTGGAAATGGACAAACAGGGCCGCGCCCTCGTCAACGTGGCCCGCGCCCGTGAACTGCTCTCCCGCGAAGACGCCCTCCTCAGCTCGGCGCTCGTCTCGGGAAACATCACGCGTGACGAGATCCGGGACGTCTCCGACCTGATCGCCCAGCGCACGCTGATGTACGAGGCCAACCTCCCGCTGCTGCCCTCCACGGAACGCGACCGCTTCGAGAGCTACTGGGACAACGCGGGTACCGGTCCCCTGCGGGTGATCGAGCAGGCCGTCATCAACGGCGACCCGGGCAAACCCCACGGTGTCACCGCGAAGACCTGGGACAGCGCCGCAGGCGACGTCCTCGACGAACTCGCCGACCTCAACGTCCAGGCGGGCGACCGGTTCCAGGAGCGGGTTCAGCCCCTCGTCGTCAACGTCGTCCTCAAGGCCGTCATCGCGGGCGTCCTCGGCCTCGTCGCCGTGCTGTTCTCGCTGTTCATGTCCGTGCGCATCGGCCGGTCCCTCGTCCGTGACCTGCGCCGGCTGCGCCAGGACGCCAACGAGGCCGCCGGTGCCCGCCTG
Source organism: Streptomyces spongiae (assembly GCF_009377185.1). GTDB lineage: Bacteria > Actinomycetota > Actinomycetes > Streptomycetales > Streptomycetaceae > Streptomyces > Streptomyces spongiae. The sequence continues at coordinate 5,622 of NZ_VJZC01000156.1, read as the reverse complement.
CCCAGCGTGATGCGGCGGCTGTCCGCGGGCGAGAAGGTCGACGTGGAGACCGAGGTCCCGCGCCTGGAGTACGCCAAGACCGAGATGGGCGAGGTCGGCCAGGCCGTCAACACCCTCCAGCGCGCCGCCGTCGAGGCCGCGGTCAAGCAGTCCGAACTCCGCGACGGAATCTCCGAGGTCTTCGTCAACCTCGCCCGGCGCAGCCAGGTCCTGCTCCACAAGCAGCTCACCCTCCTCGACACCATGGAGCGCCGCACCGAGGACACCGAGGAACTCGCCGACCTGTTCCGCCTCGACCACCTCACGACGCGTATGCGCCGCCACGCCGAGGGCCTGGTCATCCTCTCCGGCGCCGCACCCTCCCGGCAGTGGCGCAAACCCATCCAGCTCATGGACGTCGTACGCGCCTCCGTCGCCGAGGTGGAGGACTACGAGCGCATCGAGGTACGCCGACTGCCCCGCGTCGCCGTCACCGGCCCGGCGGTCGCCGACCTCACCCACCTCGTGGCCGAGCTCCTGGAGAACGCCACGGTGTTCTCGCCCCCGCACACCGCCGTCCAGGTCCTGGGCGAGCGCGTAGCCAACGGCTTCACCCTGGAGATCCACGACCGGGGTCTGGGCATGGCGGCCGAGGCGCTCCTCGAAGCGAACCTGCGGCTCGCCGAGACCCCGGAGTTCGAACTGTCCGACACCGACCGGCTCGGCCTGTTCGTGGTCAGCCGGCTGGCCCAGCGGCAGAACGTCCGGGTCTCCCTGCAGCCCTCGCCGTACGGCGGCACCACCGCCGTCGTCTTCATCCCCGACGCCCTGCTCACGGACGACGTCCCGGACACCAACGGCATCGGCTTCCGTCTCGACCGGGCGCATCCCTCCAGGGAGGCCGAGCTCGAGGCGGAGCGCCACTCGGCCCTCTCCGACGTACCCGTGCGGCTCCCCGGCCTCCCGGCCTCGCTGCTGGACGGCCCGGTCGAGCTCGAGGCGCCCGTCGGCCTGGGCGACACCTTCGGCACCTTCCCAGGTGCCCTCGACGACGAGGATGGGGAACGCGGCGGTCTGTTCCGGCCACGCCGCTCCATCGCGGGTGTCCCGAGCGAGCAGCCGCAACACCGCGAGGGCCGAGACGAGCCCGCGCGCCCCGGCGACGCGGACACCGACCAGCCGGGTGGTCCCGCAGCGCTGCCACGGCGCCGCGTGCCCAAACTCGTCAGCTCCCACGGCCGCCCCGTGACGGAGAGGCCCCGCCGTGAGGACGAGCAATACCCGGAAAACCGCGAGCCGGTGCAGGCGGGCCTGGAGGAACCGAAGCATCTGCCGGCCCGACGGGGTGACCACCCGGGGCTGTCCGCCCTCCGGCCCGCCGACCCCAGGGAGTCCCTCGCCCGCTCGGCGGACGAGCCGCCCGCGCTGCCCCAACGCCGTCGTACGACCTCGTCGAGCCAGGCCATCGACGCGACCCCGGGCACGGACACCACACGCGGCGAGGGAGAATCAGGAACGAGGCCGCTGCCCCGGCGCGTCCGACAGGCCAACCTGGCTCCACAGCTGAAGGACGGCCCGGGACGACGGGCCGAACGCGAAAAGGCCCGCACCGACCAGGGGGACGTCGCCCAGCGCGACGCCGACGAGGTACGCAGCCGTATGGCCTCGCTCCAGCGGGGCTGGCAGCGAGGCCGCGAGGAGAACGCCGCGGGCGACGACGCCCGGGACGGCTCAGCACGAGGAACGACAAGGGGGGACGGTCGATGACCGCACCGCAGGGCCCAGGGCCCACCGCCGCCGGCTCGCAGTCGAGGGAGCTGAACTGGCTCCTGGACGATCTGGTGGAGCGTGTCGGCAGCATCCGCAAGGCACTCGTGCTCTCGGGCGACGGGCTGCCCACCGGCTTCTCCAAGGACCTCACCCGCGAGGACAGCGAGCACCTCGCGGCCGTCTCCTCGGGCTTCCACAGCCTGGCCAAGGGCGTCGGGCGCCACTTCGAGGCGGGCAGCGTCCGGCAGACCGTGGTCGAGCTCGACGACGCCTTCCTGTTCGTCACGGCCGCCGGTGACGGCAGCTGTCTCGCCGTCCTCGCGGACGCCGACGCGGACATCGGCCAGATCGCGTACGAGATGACGCTCCTCGTGAAGCGCGTCGGCGTACATCTGGGTGCCGCTCCGCGCACCGATGTGCCCTAGGACGGGTAGTGGGATGTCATGAGCGGAGACGGGCAGGGAAGAAGCCACTGGTTCGACGACGACGCCGGACCCGTGGTCCGTCCGTACGCCATGACGCGGGGCCGCACCAGCCATGCGGTCCAGCACCGCCTCGATCTCATCGCGGTGGTCGTGGCGGAGATCCGGGAGGACGACCAGGAGGCGGACCACTCGCTGTCTCCGGAGCACGTGGACATCGTCGAGCTCTGCCGTGACACCCCACAGTCGGTGGCCGAACTCGCCACCGAGCTCGATCTGCCCATCGGGGTGGTACGCGTCCTCGTGGGCGACCTCGTGGACGAGGAAATGGTCCATGTGACACGCCCCGTACCCCCGGCCGAGCTGGTCGACGAGAGTATTCTGCGCGACGTGATCAACGGCCTCCGGGCGCTCTGAGCAGCGCGGAAGCGGAGTGGAGAAGTGACGGGCTGGCAGTTCTGGGTAGACCGAGGCGGTACCTTCACCGACATCGTCGCGCGTCGCCCGGACGGCCGCCTGCTCACGCACAAGCTGCTCTCCGAGAACCCCGCACGGTACGCGGACGCGGCCGTCGCGGGTGTCCATGAACTCCTGGACGGCTCCCAGGACCCCGTCGACGCCGTCCGTATGGGCACCACGGTCGCCACCAACGCCCTGCTGGAACGCAAGGGCGAGCGCACCCTCCTCGTCATCACGCGAGGCTTCCGCGACGCCCTGCGCATCGCCTACCAGAACCGCCCGCACATCTTCGCCCGTCATATCGAGCTCCCCGAGCTGCTGTACGAACGCGTCGTGGAGATCGACGAACGCATCGCCGCCGACGGCACCGTGCTCCGCGCCCCCGACCTGGACGCCCTCGCGGGACCCCTCCGGGAGGCGTACGACGACGGGATCCGCGCCGTCGCCGTGGTCTGTATGCACAGCCACCTCCACCCCGCCCACGAGCAGGTCGTCGGCGAGCTGGCCGGCCGCACGGGCTTCCCGCAGATCTCGCTCTCCAGCGAGGTCAGTCCCCTGATGAAGCTCGTCCCGCGCGGCGACACCGCCGTCGTCGACGCCTACCTGTCGCCCGTACTGCGCCGCTACGTCCAGCATGTCGCCGACGAGCTCCAAGGCGTACGGCTGATGTTCATGCAGTCCAACGGCGGGCTCGCGGAAGCCGGGCAGTTCCGCGGCAAGGACGCCATCCTCTCCGGACCCGCGGGCGGCATCGTCGGCATGGCCCGCATGTCGCAGCTCGCCGGCTTCGACCGCGTCATCGGCTTCGACATGGGCGGCACGTCCACGGACGTCTCGCACTTCGCGGGCGAGTACGAACGCGTCTTCACCACACAGATCGCCGGGGTCCGGCTGCGCGCGCCCATGCTGGACATCCACACCGTCGCCGCGGGCGGCGGCTCGATCCTCCACTTCGACGGCTCCCGCTACCGCGTAGGGCCGGACTCGGCGGGCGCGGACCCGGGGCCCGCCTGCTACCGGGGCGGCGGCCCGCTCACCGTCACCGACGCCAACGTCATGCTCGGCCGCATCCAGCCCGGTCACTTCCCGCGCGTGTTCGGCACGGACGGCGACCAGCCCCTCGACGACGCGCTCGTCCGCGACCGCTTCGCCGCCCTCACGCGTGAGATCCGCGACCGGGCCGGCGACGACCGCACCCCCGAGCAGGTCGCCGAGGGCTACCTGCAGATCGCCGTCGCCAACATCGCGGGCGCCGTGAAGCGGATCTCGGTCCAGAAGGGCCACGACGTCACCCGGTACGCCCTGACCACCTTCGGTGGCGCGGGCGGCCAGCACGCGTGCATGGTCGCCGACTCGCTGGGCATCCGGACCGTCCTCGTCCCGCCCGTGGCCGGCGTGCTGTCCGCGCTCGGCATCGGCCTCGCCGACACCACGGCCATGCGCGAACAGTCCGTCGAGGCCCTCCTGGAGCCCGCCTCGATGCCCGGCGTCCGGCAGACCGCCGACGATCTGGAGGGCGCCGCCCGCGCCGAACTCCGCGCCGAGGACGTCCCCGAGGACCGCGTCCGCGTCACGCGCCGCGCCCAGCTCCGCTATGACAGCACCGACACCGCTCTCACCGTCGAACTCGCGGAACCCGCCACCATGCGGCACGCCTTCGAAGAACGTCATCGCGCCACGTACTCCTTCACCCTCGACCGACCCGTGGTCGTCGAAGCCCTCTCCGTGGAAGCCACCGGCATCACCGAACCCCCCGATCTCTCCGCCCTCGCCTCCTCTGAGGGCACCGCCACCGAAATCCGGCCCGCCGCCCCCGAGAGCGTCAGCCTCCACACGGGTGGCACCTGGCGCGACGTACCCCTGCACCGCCGCGAGCAGCTCCCACCCGGCGAGACCGTCACCGGGCCCGCGATCATCACCGAGGCCGGCGCCACCACGGTCGTGGACGACGGCTGGCAGGCGGCCGTCACCGGTGACGGCCACTTGGTCATGGAACGCGCGGCGGTTACGGAGAGTTCCGATCTCGACACAAAAGTCGACCCCGTTCTCCTTGAGGTCTTCAACAACCTCTTCATGTCCATCGCCGAACAGATGGGCGCCCGCCTGGAGTCCACCGCCCAGTCCGTCAACATCAAGGAACGCCTGGACTTCTCCTGCGCCCTCTTCGACCCCGAGGGCAACCTGGTCGCCAACGCCCCCCACATCCCGGTGCACCTGGGCTCCATGGGCACCAGCGTCAAGGAGGTCATCCGGCGGCGCGGAGACGGCATGCGCAAGGGCGACACCTACGCCGTCAACGACCCGTACCACGGCGGCACCCACCTGCCCGACGTCACCGTGATCACCCCGGTCTTCGACACGGAGGGTGACCGGATCCTGTTCTACGTCGCCTCACGCGGCCACCACGCCGAGATCGGCGGCATCCAGCCCGGCTCCATGCCCGCGAACAGCGGCACCATCGACGAGGAGGGCATCCTCTTCGACAACTGGCTGCTCGCCGAGTCCGGCCGCTTCCGCGAGGAGGAGACCCTCCGCGCGCTCACCGAGGCCCCGTACCCCTCCCGCAACCCCAGGACCAACCTCGCCGACCTGCGCGCCCAGATCGCCGCCAACCAGAAGGGCGTCGACGAAGTCGCCCGCATGATCCAGAACTTCGGCCTCGACGTCGTCCAGGCATACATGAGACACGTCCAGGACAATGCGGAAGAAGCAGTTCGGCGCGTCATCGACGCCCTGGACGACGGCGAGTACGCCTACGAGACCGACTCCGGCGCCGTCATCCGCGTACGCGTACGCGTGGACCGTGAAAACCGCTCTGCGACCGTCGACTTCACGGGCACCTCCCCGCAGCTCGCCACCAACTTCAACGCACCCTTCTCGGTCGTCAACGCGGCCGTGCTCTATGTCTTCCGCACCCTCGTCGCCGACGACATCCCGCTCAACGACGGCTGTCTGCGCCCCCTCGACATCGTCGTCCCGCCCGGCTCGATGC
>NZ_VJZC01000155.1 GCF_009377185.1 Streptomyces spongiae | reverse complement strand
GACCCCCTCCGGACCCCCTCCGGACCCACGCCTGGTGGGACCCAGAGCCGGACCGATCCCCCGCATACGGGAGAATCGAGCCACTTGGACATCACCACGCGGAGGAACCGTGCCCGGATTCGTAGAAAAGCCCGAACCCATCCAGGTGCCGGGCCTGGTGCATCTGCACACCGGCAAGGTGCGTGATCTGTACCAGAACGAGGCCGGCGACCTCGTGATGGTCGCCAGCGACCGTATGTCCGCCTACGACTGGGTGCTGCCGACCGAGATCCCGGACAAGGGCCGCGCCCTCACCCAGCTCTCGCTGTGGTGGTTCGACCAGATCGCCGACCTGGTCCCGCACCACGTCCTGAGCACCGACCTCCCCGAGGGCGCCCCCGCCGACTGGGAGGGCCGCACCCTGGTCTGCAAGTCCCTGCGGATGGTGCCGGTGGAGTGCGTGGCGCGCGGCTACCTCACGGGCTCGGGCCTCGCCGAGTACAAGGAGACCCGCACGGTCTGCGGCCTCGCCCTGCCCGAAGGTCTCGTCGACGGCTCGGAACTCCCCGCTCCGATCTTCACCCCCGCCACCAAGGCCGCGGTCGGCGACCACGACGAGAACGTCTCGTACGAGGAGGTCGCCCGCCAGGTCGGCGCCGACACCGCCGCCCAGTTGCGCCAGACGACCCTCGCCGTCTACGACCGTACCCGCGACATCGCCCGCGCCCGCGGCATCATCCTCGCGGACACGAAGTTCGAGTTCGGCTTCGAGGAGGACACCCTGGTCATCGCCGACGAGGTCCTCACCCCCGACTCCTCCCGCTTCTGGCCCTCCGACCAGTGGCAGCCGGGCCGCTCCCAGGCGTCCTTCGACAAGCAGTTCGTACGGGACTGGCTCACCTCCCCGGCCTCCGGCTGGGACCGCACGGGCGAGCAGCCCCCGCCGCCGCTGCCCGAGGAGATCGTCGCCGCGACCCGCGCGAAGTACGTGGAGGCGTACGAACGCCTGACGGGCACGAGCTGGAGCTGACCGCACCACCAAGGACCGTACGACGAAGGCCCCGGTCGAGGTGACCGGGGCCTTCGAGGACCGAGCGGACGACGAGGCTCGAACTCGCGACCTCAACCTTGGCAAGGTTGCGCTCTACCAACTGAGCTACGTCCGCACTGCGCCGTGGCGCGAGAGCAACTATACCCAACCCCGCTCACGTGCGAGACGTACCGCGGCATGACGGTTCTCGGCACCGAGCTTGATGGCGGCCGACGACAGATAGTTCCGTACGGTCCCCGGTGACAGCGCGGCCCGCTCGGCGATCTCCGTGACGGGCGCCCCGTCGGCGGCCAGCTCCAGCACCTCGGCCTCCCGCTCGGTCAGCGGTGAGTCGCCGGCGGAGATCGCGTCGGCGGCCAACTCGGGGTCGACGTAACGGTTCCCGGCGTGCACCGTGCGGATGATCTCGGCGAGCTGCCGGGCGCTGACGGTCTTGGGCACGAACCCGCGCACTCCCGCCGCGAGAGCTCGCTTCAGATGTCCCGGCCTGCCGTGACTGGTCACGATCAGCACCCGGCAGCCGGGCAGTTCGGCACGCAGGGATGTGGCGACCTTCACACCGTCCGCGCCGGGCATCTGGAGGTCCAGCACGGCCACGTCGGGCTCGTGCGCCCGCGCCATGGCCAGCGCCTCGGGGCCGGACGCGGCCTCGGCGACGATCACGAGGTCGTCCTCCAGGGCGAGCAGTGCCGCCAGGGCGCCCCGGATCAGATGCTCGTCGTCGGCGAGCAACAGCCGCACCGTCACGCCGTGACCTCGCTCACGGGAACTTCGCTCACGGCCAACGGCACCTCGGCCACCACCCGGAACACGCCCTTGCGCACCCGGCCGGCCTCCAGCGTCCCGTCGACCGCGGCGAGCCGCTCCCGCAGACCGGCCAGGCCCGAGCCACGGCCCCCCGGCGGGACGTCGGACGCCCCGTCGTTCTCCACGGTCAGCACCACGCGCCCCTCCAGCACCTGTATCCCCACCTCACACCGTCCGGCATTCCCGTGCCGCAGTACGTTCGTGGCCGTCTCCCGGACGACCCACCCCAGCGCCGACTGCACCTCGCCGGGCAGTCCGGCCGTCTCCCCGCGCACCTCGCACGCGATTCCGGCCGCGGTCAACACCCCTTGCGCACCGGTGAGTTCGATCCCCAGGTCGATCTCCCGGTACCCGCGTACGACGTCCCGCACCTCGCGCTGCGACTCCTGCGCGACCCGCTGCACCTCGATCATCTGGTCCACGGCCTCGGGACGCTCCCGGCGTGCCAGCTGCACGGCCAGCTCGCTCTTGAGGGCGATCACGGCCATGTTCCGGCCGATCACGTCGTGCAGGTCGCGCCCGAAGCGCAGCCTCTCCTCGGCGACGGCGAGCCGGGCGCGGGTCTCGCGGGCCTCGTCGAGTTCGTAGACGGCGTTGAGGAGCCAGACGGAGAACACGGAGGTGAGGGCGACGGCCCCGGCGCCCAGCAGCACCGCGAGCGATGCGGACAGCGCGGCGGCGACAGGGGCGCCCAGCAGGAGCGACACGGCTCCCGCGCCCGCCGCGAATCCGCCGACGATCGCGAGCACCCGCCGCCGCTTGCGGACGCCGAGCGCGATGATGCCGCTGCCGTAGGTCAGCACGCCGCCAAAGACACCGCCGGCCGCGATGCCGACGTCGTTGTCGGCCGGGCCGTGGTCCACTATGACGAGCGCGGTGATCGCGATGACCGAGGTGACGGCACCGAGCCCGCACAGCAGTCGTACGGGCTGCGGGCGGCTGCCGCGCACCCAGTCCAGGGACCGCGCCGCGGTCACCACGCAGACCGCGGCATGCACGCACACCATCAGGAACAGCCAGCTCGCGAGCCGCGGCTCCACCTGGCCGAAGACCGTGACCCCGATCACGCCCACCTCGGTGGCCGTGATGAGGTGGAACGACCACCGCGTGTACGTCTCCACCTTCGCCGGTGTGCTCTTCCGCCGCCACCACCTGCCCGGCCCGCGCATCTCCCCGCTCTCCCCCTGTGTCAGCGCCGAGGCTCCCAACGGAACCACCGCCGTACAGCAAACACCGCGACCACGGTCCAGGCCAGCGCGGTGGCGATGGCCCCCAGGGTGTCGTACGCGGACAGCTCCCCGGTCCAGCCGCCCCGCAGCAGGGTGACCACCGGTGTCAGCGGCAGCAGTTCGCACAGCGAGGCCAGCCGGTTGGGCATGACCTCCAGCGGGACGATCGTGCCCGACCCGAGCATCGAGATCAGCAGCAGCGGCATGGCGGCGACCTGGGCGCCCTCCACGCTCCTGCTGAAGCTCGACACGACGGCCGCGAGCGCCGGCCACATGACGAGCCCCAACACCATCCCCAGCAGGGCGAGATGAGGTGCCTGGGGCGCACCGACGTCCAGCAGCGCGGTACAGGCGACGGCCAGGAGCACGCACTGGACGAGACCGATCACCACCGACGGCAGCGCGGCCCCGGCGAGGATCTCCACGTCCCGCAGCTCTCCGGTGCGCAGCCGCTTGAGCACGAGCTCCTCGCGCCGGGCCGCGTACACGCTCACCAGGGAGCTGTAGACGGCGAAGAGCAGCGAGAACCCGATGGCGGACGGCAACAGGACGGAGCCCACCGAGAGTCCGGTGCCTTTCAGGTCCATCTCGTCGACGGCCGACCGCAGGCTGACCGGCATCACCAACGGCACGAACAGCGCCGCGAACAGGGTCGCCTTCGAACGGCCCAGCAGGGTCAACTCCGCCCGCGCCAGGGCCGTGATGCGCCCGACGGGCGTGGTCGTGGCCGTCGTACTCGCCGAAGCCTCCGCCCGCACGCTTGTCGCCGCGCTCATACCGCAGCCCCCTTCCGGGTCCTAGCCGTCGTCTCCACAGTCCCCGCACTGCCCGCACTCTCCGAGGCATCTGATCGGCCGGATGCCTCACGCGCGATCTGCAGGAACGCCTCCTCCAGGGACGCCGACCGGATGTCGAGGCCGCCCAGCTCGACGCGGGCGCGCTCGGCCCACAGCAGGAGCCGGGTGGCGGTGCGTTGGAGTTCGTTCGTACGGAGCCGGACCGTGCGGCCCGCCGTCTCGTGGTCGGTCACGCCCAGTTCGGCCAGTGGGGGAAGGTCGCCCAGGAAGTAGCCGTCGGGCAGGTCGAAGGCGATGCGGGACGGCTGGGACGCGGTGACCTCGGCCGGTGTGCCGGTCGCCGCGATACGCCCCTCGTGGAGGATCGCCAGACGCTCGGCCAGGCCCTCCGCCTCCTCCAGGTAGTGGGTGGTGAGCAGGACCGTCGTCCCCCCGTCACGAAGCTCCCGCACCAACTCCCAGGTGGCCCGGCGTCCTTCGGCGTCGAGTCCGGTCGTCGGCTCGTCGAGGAAGAGGACCTCGGGGCGGCCGAGGAGCGCCAGCGCCAGGTCGAGGCGCCGCTTCTCACCCCCGGACAACTGCTTCACGCGCACCCCGGCCCGGCGCGCGAGTCCGACCATCTCCAGGGCCTCCTCAGTGGACCGCGCCCCGCTCGTGCAGCCCGCCCACATCCGTACCGTCTCCGCGACGGTCAGCTCGGAGGGGAAGCCGCCCTCCTGCAACATCACGCCGATGCGCGGCCGGACGGCCGGCCGTTCCTCGTACGGATCGTGCCCGAGGACCCGCACCCGCCCGGCGGACGGTGGTGCCAGTCCCTCCAACAGCTCGACCGTCGACGTCTTGCCCGCGCCGTTCGTGCCCAGGAGTGCGAAGAGTTCGCCCCGGCCCACGGAGAACGTGATCCCCCGCACGGCCTCGAAACCGCCCCCGTACACGCGCCGCAGGTCAGTGACCTCAATCACGTCCTCGTGCCCGTTCGTTTTCATGCCTCCAGCGTGCCCGGTGCTCGATGCCGACAGCCGTGCGACGTGTCATCACTCCCCATGACAAATGTCAGTCGCGAACCGCGAGCGAGAGCAGGCAAGCAGAGCACGCAGAAGCCAGCGGGAGCGCACACGAAAAAGCCCCGGTCGAATGACCGGGGCTCTGACGTGAACTTTTCCTGGAGCGGACGACGAGGCTCGAACTCGCGACCTCAACCTTGGCAAGGTTGCGCTCTACCAACTGAGCTACGTCCGCATTGCATCCGACCGGCTCTCACCGATCGGCGCGAGCACCAGCCTACCTGATCGACAAGAGTGATCGGACCGGCGATGCAGAGCGGGTGACAGGAATTGCACACTGCGCCTTCCCCCTGGAAGGGGGATGTTCTACTACTGAACTACACCCGCGTGACTCCGTGAGCTGGGCCTTTCGGCCTTGCCCCTCGGCGTGCTCCAGACTCTAGCTGATCAGCAGGGGTGCTGCGCAAGTCGGTTGCCCGCAGGGGCGGATGACCGACTCGCGCAGCACTCGCCTCAGTGCGCCGCCGCGAACGCCTCGTAGACCTTCTTGGGGATCCTCCCCCGCGCGGGGACGTCCATCTTGTGGGACTGGGCCCACGCGCGGACCGCGGACGGGTCCGGGGCCACGTCGGTCTGCTTGTACGTCTTGCCGGACCTCGCCCGCTTGCGGCCGGCCTCCACGTAGGGGGCCAGGGCCTTGCGCAGTTGCTTGGCATTGGCTTGGTTGAGGTCGATCTCGTACGACTTGCCGTCGAGTCCGAAGGCGATCGTTTCCGCCGCTTCCGAGCCGTCGATGTCGTCGAAGAGAGTGACTACGACACGCTGCGCCACGAATATCGGTCCCTTCGTGCGACACCTCGTTGACGTGATCACCTCGATGACGTGCTGGTACGTCACGGAGGTGTCGGACGAGATGTCGACTGTCCGGCAGTAATTGGGCTTTTGGGCAAAGTATCGGCTATTGCCAATTCCTTTGTACAGGGCCCAGCATTGCAATGTGAAGCCCGACTAAAACTGTCCGCGTGTCCCCTGTGCAATAGGTAACCCGGATCTTTCCCAGAAATTTCCACCAAGTCGGCCGCCTGATACCGGATCGTGACGGTGCTCACGTAGTTTCCTACGAATCTACCCGCGTAGAAATTCTGTGCGGGTAGTCTGAAGGAACCTGCTCAGCACCACACACCGGGAGTGCCAGTGGCACGCGTCGTAGTCGACGTCATGCTCAAGCCGGAGATCCTCGACCCCCAGGGCCAGGCGGTGCAGCGCGCGCTGCCGCGCCTCGGTTTCGAGGGCGTCTCCGACGTACGTCAGGGAAAGCGTTTCGAACTGGAAGTGGACGGACCGGTGGACGACTCCGCCCTCGCCCGCATCCATGAACTGGCGGAATCCTTCCTCGCCAACACCGTGATCGAGGACTTCACCGTCAAGGTGGAGGAAGTGAAGGCGGAGGCAGGAAAGTGACCGCACGTATTGGTGTCGTCACTTTCCCGGGGAGCCTCGACGACCGGGACACGCAGCGTGCGATCAGGCTCGCCGGTGCCGAGCCGGTCGCTCTCTGGCACAAGGACAAGGATCTGAAGCAGGTCGACGCGGTGGTCCTGCCCGGCGGATTCTCGTACGGCGACTATCTGCGCGCCGGAGCGATCTCCCGCTTCTCGCCGGTGATGGAGACGGTCATCGAGCAGGCGAAGGCCGGCCTCCCGGTCCTCGGCATCTGCAACGGCTTCCAGGTCCTCACCGAGGCGCACCTGCTGCCCGGCGGAATGCTCGGCAACGACCACCTGCACTTCATCTGCCGCGACCAGAAGCTGCGGGTGGAGAACGCCACGACCTCCTGGACCAGCGACTACGAGTCCGGCCAGGAGATCCACATCCCGCTCAAGAACATGGACGGGCGGTACGTCGCCGACGAGTACACGCTCGACAAGCTGGAGGCGGAGGGCCGGGTCGCGTTCCGCTACCTGGACTTCAACCCGAACGGCAGCCTCCGGGACATCGCGGGCATCACCAACGAGGCGGGCAACGTCGTCGGCCTGATGCCGCACCCCGAGCACGCCGTCGAGCCGCTGATCGGTACGGGCCGTACCGACGGCCTCCCGTTCTTCACCTCGATCCTCAAGAAGCTGGTCAACGCATGAGCCGGACGCCTCTGGACACGGTCGAGCACGCGGCCGCGACCCCCGACGTCGAGCTGCCCTGGGCCGAACTCGGCCTGAAGAAGGACGAGTACGAGCGGGTCGTGGAGATCCTCGGCCGCCGGCCCACCGGTGCCGAGCTCGCCATGTACTCGGTCATGTGGTCCGAGCACTGCTCGTACAAGTCCTCCAAGGTCCACCTCCGCCAGTTCGGCGAGAAGGCCCCCGAGTCCGACGCCCTGCTCGTCGGCATCGGTGAGAACGCCGGCGTCGTGGACGTCGGCCACGGCTACGCGGTCACCTTCAAGGTCGAGTCGCACAACCACCCCTCGTACGTCGAGCCCTACCAGGGCGCGGCCACGGGCGTCGGCGGCATCGTGCGCGACATCATCGCGATGGGCGCGCGCCCGGTGGCGGTCGTCGACCCGCTGCGCTTCGGCGCGGCCGACCACCCCGACACCAAGCGGGTGCTCCCCGGTGTCGTCGCCGGCATCGGCGGCTACGGTAACTGCCTGGGCCTGCCCAACATCGGCGGCGAGGTCGTCTTCGACTCCTGCTACCAGGGCAACCCGCTGGTCAACGCCGGTGCCATCGGCGTGATGCGGCACGAGGACATCCACCTCGCGAAGGCGTCCGGCGCGGGCAACAAGGTCATCCTGTACGGGGCCCGCACGGGCGGTGACGGCATCGGTGGTGCCTCGATCCTGGCGAGTGAGACCTTCGACGACGCCAAGCCGTCGAAGCGCCCCGCCGTCCAGGTCGGCGACCCCTTCCAGGAGAAGCTCCTCATCGAGTGCACCCTGGAGGCGTTCCAGGAGAAGCTGGTCGTCGGCATCCAGGACCTGGGCGCGGCGGGCCTGTCCTGCGCCACGTCCGAGCTGGCCTCGAACGGCTCCGGCGGCATGCGCGTCACCCTCGACGACGTACCGCTCCGCGACTCCACGCTCTCGCCCGAGGAGATCCTCATGAGCGAGTCGCAGGAACGCATGTGCGCGGTCGTCGAGCCGGAGAAGGTCGACCGCTTCCTGGAGATCTGCGACAAGTGGGACGTCATCGCCACCGTCATCGGTGAGGTGACCGATGGCGACCGCCTGGAGATCTACTGGCACGGCGGCAAGATCGTCGACGTCGACCCGCGCACGGTCGCGCACGACGGCCCGGTCTACGAGCGCCCGTACGCCCGCCCGTCCTGGCAGGACGAGCTCCAGGCCGACGACGCGAACAAGCTGCCCCGGCCTTCTTCGGCTGACGAGCTGAAGGACCAGGTCCTGAAGCTGGTGGCGTCCCCCAACCAGGCATCCAAGTCCTGGATCACCTCCCAGTACGACCACTTCGTGCAGGGCAACACGGTCCTCGCCCAGCCCGAGGACTCCGGGATGATCCGCGTCGACGAGGAGTCCGGCCTCGGTGTCGCCATCGCGACCGACGGCAATGGCCGGTACGCGAAGCTCGACCCGTACGCGGGCGCGCAGCTCGCGCTGGCGGAGGCGTACCGCAACGTCGCCACGACCGGTGCCAAGCCGCTCGCCGTCTCCGACTGCCTGAACTTCGGCTCGCCCGAGGACCCGGCGGTGATGTGGCAGTTCGCGGAGGCCGTCCGCGGCCTGGCCGACGCCTGCCAGCAGCTGGGCACCCCGGTGACCGGCGGCAACGTCTCGCTCTACAACCAGACGGGCGAGGTCGCCATCCACCCGACGCCGGTCGTGGCCGTCCTGGGGGTCATCGACGACGTGGCCCGCCGTACGCCGGTCGCCTTCCAGGAGGAGGGGCAGCTGCTCTACCTCCTCGGCGACACCCGTGAGGAGTTCGGCGGTTCGGCCTGGTCGCAGGTCGTCCACGACCACCTCGGCGGCCTGCCCCCGCAGGTGGACCTGGAGCGTGAGCGGCTGCTCGCCGAGATCCTGATCTCCGCCTCCCGCGACGGCATGATCGACTCCGCGCACGACCTGTCCGACGGCGGTCTGATCCAGGCCGTGGTCGAGTCGGCCCTGCTCGGCGGCAAGGGCGCGCGGCTGGTCGTACCGGACGGGCTCGACGCCTTCACCTTCCTCCTCTCCGAGTCGGCGGGGCGCGCGGTCGTCGCTGTACCGCGCTCCGAGGAGGTCCGGTTCAACGACATGTGCGGTGCGCGCGGCCTGCCCGTCACCCGCGTCGGTGTCGTCGACGGAGACTCCGTCGAGGTCCAGGGCGAGTTCACCCTCACCCTGGAGGAGCTGCGAAAGGCCCACGAGGAGACCATCCCGGCGCTGCTCGCCTGAGTTCCGTACTCCGAAGCCCCCGTCCGGTCCGCCGGGTGGGGGCTTCTCGGTGCTTCAGGCGTGGTCAGTCAGCGGACGTAGGTCTTGAGGATCTCCGTGTCCAGCTCGAAACCGACCGGGTCGGGGACGAGCACCCTCTCGCCGAACTTGGTGGTGTGCATGTCCCGGTAGCCGCCGACCAGCCGGTCCGGGGTGCTGTGCACGGTGACGGTGCACGCGTCACGGTCGATCAGGAGGTACAGGGGGATACCGGCCTGCCCGTATGCGGCGGGCTTCTCGTGCCGGTCCCGTCGGTCGGTGTCCGAGTCGTACGAGGTGACCTCGACGACCATGAGCACACCGTCGGGGTCGGCCCACTCGCCGTGCCCCGCGAAGTGGGCCTCGGGAGCGATCACAGCATCCGGCTTCGCCCTGCCCTCTCTATACACCTCCACCCGGAGCCCTTGCCCGTGATACAGGTCCAGGTCGGGCCTGGCCTGCATACACCGCCGCGCCAGCCAGCTCACGATGGTGTTGTGGTCTCCGTCCGCCACCTTCTTGACCCCGATCCGTCCGTTGATGAACTCCAACGTGACGGTCTCGGGACTGGCGGAGGCGATCGCTTCGAACTCCTCCACCGACATCTGAGACGTGCGCTCGGCCATAACCGTCATGTTGCACCCCTTTCCAGGTGAGGGCCAGCGTTGTCCGGGCCCGGCCATGCGGTGCGGTTTTCGCTGCCGATCACGCGCACGGGTGATTGCCCCGGGCCTTCTGAACCGTCCGCGAGCTCCACTTGCACGTGATTACGTAGTTACGTAATATCGAGCCATGGAACTCGAACAACGCGTCGCCGACCTCGAACGACGGCTGGCGGCGCTGGAGAACGCTCAGCACACCGCCCCCAGCCCGGGTGAGGGCGACTTCTGGGCCCTGGAGGGGCTCAAGGAACAGCTGGTGGCGCTCAAGGCGGCCGACGGAGGAGTGCTGTTCACCGGCGCCGTACGGGTGCCGACCGGGGAGTACTACGAGTGGCAGCACGGCGCGCTGACCGACGGCCTGCTCGACCTCGACTGGACCGAGTCCGCCGAGTCGTTCGCGGCGCTCGGCCACGCCGTCAGGCTGCGACTGCTCCGCGAGGTCATCGGCGGCCGGCGCACCGCGGCCGAACTCGCCGAGCTGGACGAGATCGGCACGACCGGCCAGATCTACCACCACCTGCGCCAGCTGACCGGCGCGGGCTGGCTCCACACCACCGGCCGGGGCCGCTACGAGGTGCCGCCGGGCCGGGTCGTACCGCTGCTGGTGGCGCTGTCGGCCGCCCGTCCATAACACCGACACACCGACACACCGACACACCGACTGAACTGGGGGAACGATGTCCGGACGCAAGCTCGCCAAGATTGCCTACCGCCTTCTGCAGCTGACGTTCGTCGGCCTGGTGATCGCCCACGTCCTCCTGGACCTGGGATATCCGTGGTGGTGGAACTTCCTGCCGATCGTCCTGTCCTACGTGATCCTCGTCGTGGCCCACAGGTGGGGCGGCGCCCCGGACAGCCCCCGCGCGGCCCGGGAGCCGGTCGAGGTCGAGCCGCCCGTCACCGGCCGCTGGTCCGCGCTCAACAGCCCGGCCGACCGCACTCCGAGCCACGGCACGCACGCCTACGGCCAGACCTACGCCATCGACGTCGTCGCCGAGCCCGAGCCGGGCGCCCGCCCGGCCTTCCGCTGGCTGTGGCCGCTCGCCCGCCGCGCCGGCGCCTTCCCCGCGTACGGCGCCCCGCTGTTCGCCGCGGCCGAGGGCACCGTCGTACGGGCCGTCGACAGTCAGCGCGACCACCTCAGCCGCACGTCGCTGCTCGCGCTGCTGTACCTGATGATCGTGGAGGCGTCCGTGCGGGACCTGGCCGGAGTCAAGCGGGTCGTCGGCAACCACGTCGTCCTCGACCTCGGCGACGGCACCCACGCGCTCCACGCCCACCTGCGGCGCGGCTCGCTCACCGTCCGCGAGGGAGACCGGGTGACCGCCGGGCAGCTGATCGCCCAGTGCGGCAACTCGGGCAACACCACCGAGCCCCACCTCCACTTCCAGCTGATGGACGGCCCCGACCCGGACAGCGCCCGCGGCATCCCCTTCACCTGGCGCGGCCTCGGCGTCCCCCACAACCGCGAGACCTTCGAGGCGCCCACGACGACAGCGCAGCCCACATAGGCTGGCGCCCATGCCCCCGGCCAGGAAACGCCCCCGCACCTACGACCCCGCCAAGATCCGCACGGCGGTGCTCGCCCAGTTCGGGAACGTACGGGACGCCGTACGCACCCTCACTCCCGAGCACCTCGCCCTCCCCACCCGCCTGGAGGGCTGGACCGTAAGGGACCTGGCGGCGCACGTGACCATGGCCGTGGAGACCGTCAGCCGTAACCTCGACCGGGACGAGCCGGCGAAGGCGGAACTCACCCTCCTGGACTGGCCCTTCGCCACCGCCGCCCGCGCGGCCGACATCGACGAGGGCACTAAGGAGCTGGCGAAGGCCAACCCGGACCTCGACGCCCTCGACACTCTCTACGCCGGTACCGAACAGCGGATCACGGACGCCCTCGCGCACGCCCCCGGCACCCGTCTCCTCGCCACCCGCACCGGCGCGATGACCCTCGCCGACTACCTGGTCACCCGCACCGTCGAACTCGTCGTCCACACCGACGACCTGAACGCGGCCGTGCCGGGCCTGGACGTCCCGTACGACCGTCAGGCCCTCGCCGCCTGCACCCGGCTGCTCGCCGACGCGCTCGCCGCGAAGGCGCCCGGCGGTTCGACCGAGGTGCGCGTGCCGCCGTACGCCGTCGTGCAGTGCGTCGAGGGTCCGCGGCACACGCGCGGCACCCCGCCCAACGTGGTCGAGACCGACCCGCTGACCTGGATCCGGCTCGCGACGGGACGCGAGGAGTGGCAGGCCGCCGTGCGGGAGGCGCGCGTCAGCGCGAGCGGCGAGCGCGCCGATCTCGGCGATCTGCTGCCCCTCATGCGCTGAGACTCGCTTCTGTTGGCTGAGACCCGACTTCGAAAATGACGGGAACCGCTCAACGACCCCACCCGTCCCAGCGGCATGAAGAAGCGCGGCATGAACAAGCAGCGACTGGCCCTCACCGCCCTGACCCTGGTTCCGCTCGTCGTGGCCTGCGGCAGCGAGTCGGGCAGCGGCTCCGTCGGTTCGGGCTCGGGCTCCTCGGCCTCCGTCACCGGCGTCCGCTGGACCGTCGACAGCCTCACCGTCGACGGGAAGACCGAGGAGGCCCCCGACAGCGCCTACGTGAAGATCGCCGAGGACGGCAAGGTCAACGGCAACTACGGCTGCAACGGCTTCGGCACGACCGCGACCGTCGAGGACGGCAGCATCAAGTTCGGCACCGCCCGCTCCACCGAGATGGCCTGCGCGGGAGCCCCGATGGACTTCGAGAAGTCCCTTCGCAGCGCACTCTCCGGCGGGCAGCTGAAGACCGAGACGAGTGACGGCAAGCTCACGCTCACCTCCGACTCCGGGGCGAAGGTCGTCCTCAGCGAGGAGAAGCCCGCCCAGCTGTACGGCACGACGTGGAAGGTCACCTCGCTCGTCAACGACGGCACGGCCGTGTCGCTGGCGTCCGAGTCGAAGGACAAGGCCTGGTTCACCCTCGACGAGAAGAAGGGCACGCTCGCCGGCAGCCTCGGCTGCAACCGGGTCTCGGCGGACGCGACCGTACGCGACGGCTCGCTCACCCTCGGCACTCCGGGCACCACCCGCAGGATGTGCGACGGCTCACTCATGGACACCGAGAAGACGCTTCTGAAACTCTTCGACAGCAAGGTCAAATACGAGATCGATCATCGAACCATCACGTTGACCAGCGAAAACGGCGAAGGCATCAGCGCGGTCGCCAGTAAGTGACGTACGCGGGTCAGGGTTCCCTTACCGGCATGATCCGAGATCACCGGATTCGGACCAGTGCGCGATCTCGCCTACACTCGGTGCCGTGCCACGTGGTGACGGTCGACTCAATCACGATCTGCTCCCCGGTGAGAAGGGCCCCCAGGACGCGTGTGGCGTCTTCGGTGTCTGGGCTCCGGGCGAAGAGGTCGCAAAGCTCACGTACTTCGGGCTCTACGCCCTCCAGCATCGGGGCCAGGAATCCGCGGGAATCGCGGTCAGCAACGGCCGCCAGATCCTCGTCTTCAAGGACATGGGCCTCGTCTCGCAGGTCTTCGACGAGACCTCCCTCGGCGCGCTCCAGGGTCATATCGCGGTCGGTCACGCCCGCTACTCGACCACTGGCGCCTCCGTGTGGGAGAACGCCCAGCCGACGTTCCGGGCCACCGCGCACGGCTCCATCGCGCTCGGCCACAACGGCAACCTGGTCAACACGGCGCAGCTCGCCGAGATGGTCGCCGACCTGCCCAAGAAGGAAGGCCGCACCACGCGCGTGGCGGCCACCAACGACACCGACCTCCTCACCGCACTCCTCGCGGCCCAGGTCGACGACGACGGCAAGCCGCTGACCGTCGAAGAGGCCGCCCCGGTGGTCCTTCCGCAGGTCAAGGGCGCCTTCTCGCTCGTCTTCATGGATGAGCACACCCTCTACGCGGCCCGTGACCCGCAGGGCATCCGCCCGCTGGTCCTCGGCCGGCTGGAGCGCGGCTGGGTGGTCGCCTCCGAGTCCGCCGCCCTCGACATCTGCGGCGCCAGCTACGTCCGCGAGATCGAGCCGGGCGAGTTCGTCGCCATCGACGAGAACGGTCTGCGCACCTCGCGATTCGCGGAAGCGAAGCCCAAGGGCTGCGTCTTCGAGTACGTCTATCTGGCCCGCCCGGACACCGACATCGCCGGCCGGAACGTGTACCTGAGCCGCGTCGAGATGGGCCGCAAGCTCGCCAAGGAGGCCCCCGCCGAGGCCGACCTGGTGATAGCGACCCCGGAGTCCGGCACCCCGGCCGCGATCGGTTACGCGGAGGCCTCCGGCATCCCCTTCGGCGCGGGTCTTGTGAAGAACGCGTACGTGGGTCGTACCTTCATCCAGCCCTCCCAGACGATCCGCCAGCTCGGCATCCGTCTGAAGCTGAACCCGCTCAAGGAAGTCATCAAGGGCAAGCGTCTGGTTGTGGTCGACGACTCGATCGTGCGCGGCAACACCCAGCGGGCCCTGGTCCGCATGCTCCGCGAGGCCGGCGCCGCCGAGGTCCACATCCGGATCTCGTCCCCGCCCGTGAAGTGGCCCTGCTTCTTCGGCATCGACTTCGCGACCCGCGCCGAGCTCATCGCCAACGGCATGACGATCGACGAGATCGGCACCTCGCTGGGCGCCGATTCACTGGCGTACATCTCCATCGACGGCATGATCGAGGCGACCACCATCGCCAAGCCGAACCTGTGCCGCGCCTGCTTCGACGGCGAGTACCCGATGGATCTCCCGGACCCCGAGCTGCTCGGCAAGCAGCTCCTGGAGACCGAGCTGGCCGCCGGGCCCGCCGCCACGGCCGCCGCCGACGCGATCCGTCGCCCGTAAGAGCCCGTGATCCCTGCCGTACGACACGAAAGTGCCCTTTGCCATGTCTGAGACCGGTGCCAGTTACGCAGCCGCGGGCGTCGACATCGAGGCGGGCGACCGCGCCGTCGAGCTGATGAAGGAGTGGGTGAAGAAGACCCGCCGCCCCGAGGTCCTCGGTGGCCTCGGCGGCTTCGCCGGGCTCTTCGACGCCTCCGCCCTCAAGAACTACGAGCGCCCGCTGCTCGCCTCCGCCACGGACGGCGTCGGCACGAAGGTCGACATCGCCCGGCAGCTCGGCGTGTACGACACGATCGGCCACGACCTGGTCGCCATGGTCATGGACGACATCGTGGTGTGCGGTGCCGAGCCGCTGTTCATGACCGACTACATCTGCGTCGGCAAGGTCCACCCCGAGCGGGTGGCGGCCATCGTCAAGGGCATCGCCGAGGGCTGTGTCCTGGCCGGCTGCGCCCTGGTGGGCGGCGAGACGGCCGAGCACCCCGGCCTGCTGGGCCCGGACGACTTCGACGTCGCCGGCGCCGGTACGGGCGTCGTGGAGGCCGACCAGGTACTGGGCGCGGATCGTATCCGTAAGGGTGACGCGGTCGTCGCGATGGCGTCCTCCGGGCTTCACTCCAACGGGTACTCGCTGGTCCGGCACGTGCTGCTGAACCAGGCGGGCCTGTCCCTGGACGCGCGGATCGACGAACTCGGCCGCACGCTCGGCGAGGAGCTGCTGGAGCCGACCAAGATCTACTCGCTGGACTGCCTGGCACTGATCCGCGCCGCCGAGACGCACGCCTTCAGCCACGTCACCGGCGGCGGACTCGCGGCCAACCTCGCCCGCGTCATCCCCGACGGACTGCACGCGATCGTCGACCGCTCCACCTGGACCCCGGCCCCGGTGTTCGACCTCGTCGGCCGCACCGGAGACGTCGAGCGGCTGGAGCTGGAGAAGACCCTGAACATGGGCGTCGGCATGATCGCGATCGTGCCCGAGGGATCGGCGGACGTCGCGCTGGCGACCCTCGCCGACCGTGGGGTCGACGCGTGGATCGCGGGTGAGATCACCGACCGCGGTGAGCACACGACGGGCGCGGCTCTGATCGGTGACTACGCCGGCTGACCTGCGGAACGGCGGCGTAAGACGCGACGGCAGCGCAAAACCCGGTCCGGCGGCGGCATACCGCTTCGGACCGGGTCAAGCACCGTCAATTGTGAAGTCAAGCGCCGCGGCGCTGCGACGCGGGACCGGACTCGTCGTCCTCGTCGTCCTCGTCGTCGTTGTACAGATCCGCGTACTGGGCGTACGGGTCATCGTCTTCGTCGTCGTCTTCGAACGGCTCGCCATTCGGCGGCTGGCTCGAAGTCGATGCGCCCAGCTCGTTGGCCAGACGCGACAGGTCAGTCCCGCCGCTGTTGTACTTCAGCTGGCGGGCGACCTTCGTCTGCTTGGCCTTGGCCCGGCCGCGCCCCATGGCTCGACCCCCTCGGTGACGGGGCTCGACGGCCCCAGAGTCTTGACGCGTTCATGATCCAGAACGGGCTCTCCGTGGAGAGACCGCCCCTAGGGCTTCCACGGTACCTGAGCCCACGCCCATACGGTACGTCGCCCGCACTGCGCGCGTGTGCGCAGGGCCTGCGAGGTGCCCCGTCCTCGCTGGTCAGTGGCGATTTTAACCACTTCTTGGCAGGCGACCCGCCGACGAACGTGAGAGTTCTCTCGAAGTGCCCCCCGGCAGGTACCGGCCGAACCCGTGGGGCGCCCTCGCGGGCGCCCCACGGAATCTCAGGCTCCGCGTGCCGGCGACGCGTCGTGCATCCGCTGTTCGGCGATCCGGTCGGCCGCGGCGGCCGGTGGAATACCGTCCTGATTCGCACGTGCGAAGATTTCGAGCGTGGTGTCGTAGATCTTCGCTGCCTTCCCCTTGCACCGCTCGAAGTCGAACCCGTGCAGTTCGTCGGCCACCTGGATGACCCCGCCGGCGTTCACCACGTAGTCCGGCGCGTAGAGGATCCCGCGGTCGGCGAGGTCCTTCTCGACACCGGGGTGCGCGAGCTGGTTGTTCGCGGCGCCGCAGACCACCTTGGCGGTGAGAACGGGCACGGTGTCGTCGCTCAGGGCGCCGCCCAGCGCGCAGGGGGCGTAGATGTCGAGGCCCTCGACCCGGATCAGCGCGTCCGTGTCGGCGACCGCCCGGACGGAGGGGTGGCGCCCGGTGATCCGGCGCACGGCCTCCTCGCGCACGTCGGTGATCACGACCTCCGCGCCCTCGCTCAGCAGGTGCTCCACCAGGTGGTGCCCGACCTTGCCCACGCCCGCGATGCCGACCGTACGGCCGCGCAGCGCGGGGTCGCCCCACAGGTGGTGGGCACTGGCCCGCATGCCCTGGTAGACACCGAAGGCGGTCAGCACGGACGAGTCGCCGGCGCCGCCCTTCTCGGGGGAGCGGCCGGTCGTCCAGCGGCACTCCTGGGCGACGACGTCCATGTCGGCGACGTACGTCCCGACGTCGCAGGCCGTCACGTACCGCCCGCCGAGCGAGGCCACGAACCGCCCGTAGGCCAGCAGTAGCTCTGTTCTCTCAGGGGGCCCGATCCTCTCGGGGTCACCGATGATCACGGCCTTGCCGCCGCCGTGGTCGAGACCGGCCATGGCGTTCTTGTACGACATCCCGCGCGCGAGGTTCAGCGCGTCGGCGACGGCCTCCGCCTCGTTCGCGTAGGGGTAGAAGCGCGTACCGCCGAGCGCGGGGCCCAGGGCGGTGGAGTGGATGGCGATGACGGCCTTGAGGCCGCTCGCACGGTCCTGGCAGAGCACGACTTGCTCATGGCCCCCCTGGTCCGAGTGGAACAGGGTGCGCAGTACATCAGCAGCCGCGCCGGTTACGTCGGTCACGGTGGTGACTCCAGTGGTAAGTAGCGGCGGGTGGGGTGCGGGTTCCCGTACGGGTGGCGGGCCCGTGGCATGAGCGTAGGGCTTGTCCCCGTCCGTGATCCGCGGCGTGCACAGCAGTGTTCAGGATCACCCTCCCGGGGAGTACGTCCGCACCCGCGCGTGGGACGATTCGCAGTGTCTCCCCGCCCGCTCGAGTACGGGACGAGGCTGGGTTTCGTGTCGGGTCCCGTGGGGAGGGAGCAGGCGTGCCCAAGGTGTCCTCGGTGATCGTTCCGTACGCGGCCTACCTCCGCGTGTACGAACCGCTGGCCGCCTTCCCCGAGCCCGAGCGCACCCACTGGGCGCGCTACGCACAGCGCCAGGACCGCCCCTCCTACCAGGACGAACTGCGCCGCTCGCTGACCGATCTGCTGCCCACCCCGCCGATCCCGGTGCCGGTGCACGAGAGCGGCGACGCGTTCGTGCTGGACGTCGAGGGCGTGCTCTGCGTCTGCCCCTGGCGCACCCGGCTGCGCGGCTGGCAGGCGCTCGGGGACCTGGCCGAGGAACTGCCCGCGCCCGTCCTGGACGCCGTGCTGCCGCCGGTCGTGCGCCGCCAGGCCGCCCAGGACTACGAGCGCTGGCTGACCCGCAACCCCGACGCCCGCCCGTGGATCCGCACCTCGACCTGGCACGTGCCGCTGAACTGGTTCGTGCTGGTGGGCGACGAGGAGCGGCGCTACGACAAGGGGGCGGACGCGGTTCCGCCGGCGCTGCGGTACCGGACCCCGATGGTGCAGGCGCGCCGGCGGGTGGCCCGGGGCCTGAAGGCGATGCGGGACATGATCGAAGAGGGGCCGCTGATCGACGGTCTGGTGGACGTGGGGCGCTGGCTGGAGGATTTCCACCCGCGCTCGCTGGTCGAACTGGACTATGGGGGCCTGGTGCACGTCCTGCCCGCCGACCAGCTCGACGGGGACCACTCGGCGGCGGACGTCGCCGAGGGCATCGAGGCGCTGCGCACCGGGGACGAGGGGGCCGCCGGGGAGGCGTACGGGCGTCTGGTGGAGCGCTGGCGGGCCGTACGGG
>NZ_VJZC01000154.1 GCF_009377185.1 Streptomyces spongiae | reverse complement strand
GTATAAGAGACAGGGATGACAGGCTGGGGGCCATGTGGGCAGAGGACGTGGACAGCGAAGCGTGGATCAGGCGGTTCCACGACGGGCCGGACGGCAGGGGCAGGCTGGTGTGTCTGCCGTTCGCCGGAGGTGCCGCCAGCTACTTCCACCCCTTCTCGGCGCTGCTGGCCCCTGACGTGGAGGTGCTCGCGGTGCAGTATCCGGGGCGCCAGGACCGCCGGTCGGAGCCGGTGCTCACCGACCTGGAGGCGATCGCCGACCACGTGTTCACCGCACTGCGCCCATGGGCGGGCGAGCCGCTGGCGTTCTTCGGGCACAGCATGGGCGCGGTCGTCGCCTATGAGGTCGTTCGCAGGATCGAGCGGGAGGGCCTGCCCGCCCCGGTCGCGCTGTTCGTCTCGGGCCGCCGGGCCCCCTCCCTGCGGCGCGCGGACAAGCCGGTCCACGAACTGG
This sequence comes from Streptomyces spongiae, assembly GCF_009377185.1. Lineage (GTDB taxonomy): Bacteria > Actinomycetota > Actinomycetes > Streptomycetales > Streptomycetaceae > Streptomyces > Streptomyces spongiae. The sequence goes on along the minus strand of NZ_VJZC01000154.1, from coordinate 18,381 downwards.
ACGACCGCGGTGTGGTGGCCGAACTGCTCGCGCTGGGCGGGACGGCACCGGGCGTGCTCGCGGACGAGGAGATGCTGCCGCTGATCCTGCCCGCGTTGCGCGGTGACTACCAGGCGATCACGGAGTACCGCTGCCGGGAGCAGGGTGCCGTGCTGGACGTACCGGTCACGGCCCTGGTGGGTGACAGCGACCCGCGGGTGGACGTGGACGAGGCCAAGGCGTGGCAGGCGCACACCACGGCGGACTTCCGCCTGGAGGTCTTTCCTGGTGGGCACTTCTACCTGAACGACCGCGTGGCCGAGGTGGCCGCCCTGGTGCGCGACCGGATCGCACCGCGCGGCTGAGAGCGGACCGCCTGCGCACTCGCGCGCACAGTCGTCGGCGACGAGGTGCCGGCCTGGCGGGAGATGAGGCAAGGAGCAACTCGTTCAGGGGCGTGAGTCCACGACGATGAGTCCCTTGCCAGGGATCTTGCGGCCTTTCTCCAGGCCGGTGATCAGGTCGATGGCGGATTCGAACGGAACGGTCTCGCCGATCGACATCCGCAGATGACCGCCGACGGCCGCCCTGGCCGCGTCGGCGAGGATCTGCGTGGTCGGCTTGCAGAAGAAGATCTTGTGGCGGCGGATCAGTGCGGCGTGGAGGAACTTGGCTGGGCCGGCATTGATGTCCAAGAAGACGCCGCCCTTCTTCAGCATGCGCATCGCGGTCTTCACCGGGAGGGCTCCGGAGGTGTCGAAGACCACGTCGAACGCCCCTCGCAGGTCGTCTTTCTTCTCCAGGTCGGTGCGCGCGTAGTCGAAGACCGGCTCGACAGCGAGGTCGCGGGCACGCTCCACCGACGCCGCGCCGGTGCTGCCGGCGACGCGCGCACCGAGCATCCGGGCGACCTGCACGACAGCCTCGCCGACACCGCCCGTGGCGCCGACGACGAACACGCGCTGCCCCGAGCGCAGCCGGGCCCGTTCGACCAGCCCGTTCCAGGCCATCACCGCACCGGTCGGCAGCGCCGCGGCCTGCTCGAAGGACAGCTCGGCGGGCTTGACTGCCAGGTAGGACTCCAGCGTGACGACGGCCTCGGCGAACGCTCCGCTCTCCTTCAGGCGCGCGATGCCGAAGACCTCGTCGCCCACCTCGAAGCGGGTGACGCCCGGGCCCACGGCGCTGACGATGCCGGAGAAGTCGGAGCCCATGGCGCGCGGGAAGGAGCGTCCGGTCATCATCTTCAGCTCGCCTTGACGCAGCTTCCAGTCGATCGGGTTCACTGACATGGCCCTGACCGTGACGGTCACCTCCCCGTTGGCCGGGGCGGGAAGCTGGAACTCCTCCAGCCGCATCGTCTCGGGGCCGCCGTAGGTGTCGTACTGAATCCTGCGCATGTGTGTCTCCTGGGGGGTTCGCTCGGCTGCCGAGCAGGTTCACGCGGACGGAACGCGGGTGCCGCTGCGCTTTCGTTGCCCAGCCAACGTATGCGGACATACATGACACTTTCCGTCAGGTATCCGGAGAGACTTTGCGGCCGGGGGTGGTCGCCGCAGCCGCCCAAAAGTATTTCGGGATACATGACGCTCCATGTCATGTATCCCGCGCCAGGATGCGACACGAACCCGCCGGGAGCCCGACCGTGCGTTCCCGTCCGGAACCCCCGTGGCGCGCTTCACGCATCACGCCACATTTTTCACGTACAGCGATGAAAGATCTTGAAAGGAACATCCCCATGTCTGCCACCATCCGAACCGCTCAGAAGATCGCCGACGAGTTCGTCCGCGCCTGGCTCGCCGGTGACGTCGAAAAGGCGCTGTCCTTCCTCGCCGACGACGTCGTGTGCGAGGCCCCCAACGGCCGCTTCGAGGGGCTGGAGCGCTACCGCCAGTTCCTGGAGCCGTTCGCGAGCGGCATCATCAGCGCCACGGTCATCGACGTCCTGGGCAACGACACCCACGCCGCGACCGTCTACACCACCGACGTGCCCTTCGCGAAGGACTTCCGCGGCATCGACTACATCACCGTCGAGGACGGCAAGATCAACCGCATCATCAGCGTCTTCGACCTCTCCCCGACGATCCAGGCCGGCAACAACCCCCAGCACTGACCGAGGCCGCCCATCCGCGGCGGGTCCGGACCTCGATCGGCCGGGCCCGTCCACGGTTGCTCCCCACCGCGCTCACCCACCGCCCGCACCGGAAGAACAGGGGCGGAGGCAGTCAACCGACGAATTGTGGAGTCAGCTCATGCTGGCGGCTCACGCGCACGCCAGTGCGGTCGAGTTCGAAGTTGACCTGCCAGATCTCGACGCCGCGGTGCACGGCCTGGGAGACCTGGGCTCTGACGTCGGCGTGGCGGCTGCTCTGCTGGACTCGGAAGCCGGGGTTGTCGTAGAGGAAGCAGACCAGGAGGATCGCGCGCTCATGGGCTTCGAGGCTGCGGCCCAGCTCACCGATGTGCTTCACGAGCCGGTCGGTCGAGGCCAGCGGTGGGCGAGGCCGGGTGCGGACATGTTCCCCAAGGGTCACCTGGAGATTGTCCAGGGGGGTCTTCACCTCGACGTACGTGTCGCTGTTGACGAGGAAATCGAGGCGGGAACCACCGAGGCGGACCTCGCGTTGGACGGACTCCGCGGTGACGATCTGCGGCAGAAGCCCGCTGCGGAGCGCCTGTTCGACGTAGCGGTTTGCTGCGGTCTGGTTGATGCCGATCCAGGCGGGGCGCGGGGTGCCGGGCGGATCGACGCTGAGAGCCTCGACCGTGTAGGGGGTCTTGCGGGTGCTGCTGCGGCTGCGCGACAGCAGGCAGGGCACGCCGTCCACGACGAGGTTGCCGATACGGCCGGTGGTCGGGCAATGGCAGGCGACCGGCTTTCCCTCGATGTCGACGTCAATGATGAACCGGTTGGGACGTCGGATGACGACGGCCTGTGTCAGAGGCTCGGGGAAGTAGATCTTGTCGTCTCGCTCGTCGCCGGGTGCCGCAGCGGTATCCGCCATTTCGCCTCCGTTGATGCTTTCCTCAACGCTTTCGGGGCACTTTGTTTCCCTGTACTCGCGGTCATCGCACGCTCGTCGTCAGTGGTCCGTGGCGTCGGCGTACAGGGCGAGGGTCTGCCGGGCGTTGCGGACCAGGGCATCACGCAGTTCCGCAGGCTCCACGACCTCGATGGCGGGGCCGAACGCCTGCAGCTGCTCGGCCGCCCGCAACGCAGGGAAGCGCAAGAGCAGCTCCACCGGCTCTCCCCCGCTACCCGCCTCTGCCTCGGCCTGCTCCAAGGCCGGCGCGGGACCGGTCAACTCGGCTTCGTGATAGCGCAGGAACCGGGCCAGCACCGACCGCTGCACCTTCACGACCACGCGCACCGGGGCCGGGATCGCGTCGACGCGCTGCCGCAGCGTGTCCCACACCTCCGCCAACTCCACCCCGTCGCGGCGGCGCACCGACTCCTCCAGGAGCGACGCCGACAGCATCCGATCGAGGCGGAACATCATCGGCTGCCCCCTGTGGTCCGCCACCAGGTACCAGGCTCCGGCCTTGCTCACGAGCCCGTACGGATCCAGCGTGTACGAGTGCACCTGAGCGTCACGGCCGTGCCGATAGCGCAGCCGCAGTCGCCGGTCGTTGAACACCGCCGCTTGCAGTACACCGAGGTCGACCGCCGACGAGCGATGACTGCTGCGCCAGCGCACCGGGTCGATCATGATCCGCCTGCTCGCCAGATCGGCGTCCCCGCGAAAAGGCGCCGGCAGCGCCGCCATCACCTTCCGCAACGCCGAACCGATCGCCTGCCCCAGCCCCAGATCCGCATGAGCCTGCTCGGTGACCAGAACGAACAGGGCACGAGCCTCATCGGCGGTCAGTCCGGTGACGTCGGTCCGGTAGCCCGGCAGCAGGGCGATACCCCCTTTGCTGCCCCGCTCCGCGTACACGGGCACCCCTGCGGCCGACAACGCCTCGACATCCCGGAAGATCGTGCGCACCGACACTTCGAGGCGCACCGCCAGCTCGCTGGCGGACAGCTGCCCATGGGTCTGCAGCAACAGCAGGATGGAGAGCAACCGATCCGACTTCATATCTCAAGCATGATGGAGATACATGACAAGTGGAGTCATATATTGCCCACCAATCGGCCGGGCATCGGGGATTCGGGGCCTTGCGGCGCGAAGTCGGGCAGCCACTGCGGCCCCGATGCAGGCCACGCGCTTCTACGGCAGTCGCCAGTCCACCGGCTGCGCACCCTGCCGCAACAGCAGATCGTTGGCCCGGCTGAACGGACGCGAGCCGAAGAAGCCACGGTCCGCGGACATCGGTGACGGATGGGCGGACTCGATCGCCGGAAGGTCCCCCAGCAGCGGCCGCAGATTGCGCGCGTCACGCCCCCACAGGATGGACACCAGCGGCTTCCCTCGCGCGGTCAGCGCGCGGATGGCCTGTTCGGTGACCTCCTCCCAGCCCTTGCCGCGGTGCGCCGCGGGCTTGCGCGGGGCCGTCGTCAACGCCCTGTTGAGCAGCAGCACACCCTGCGCGGCCCACGGCGTCAGATCCCCGTTCGACGGCCGGGGCAGCCCCAGGTCTGAGTGCATCTCCCGGAAGATGTTCTCCAGACTGCCCGGCAAGGAACGCACCTCGGGCGCCACCGCGAAACTCAACCCGATCGCCATCCCCGGCGTCGGGTAGGGATCCTGACCGACGATCAGAACACGGACGTCATCGAAAGGCTGCTGGAAGGCCCGCAGGACATTCGCCCCGGACGGAAGGTAGGTCCGGCCGGCCGCCACCTCGGCCCGGAGGAAGTCCCCCATCGCCGCGACGCGTTCGGCCGCAGGCTCGAGAGCCTTCGCCCAGCCTGCTTCAACAAGTTCATGCAAAGGTCGTGGTGCCACAGCGCGTCACCCTACTGGCACACACCGGGGTCCCGCACAAACACGGAAGCACCCACGCACGACGCCACCCTCGGCGCTACTCTTCCCCCATGTTCGCGAACCGCGGTTTCCTCGGCTCCCGCCCGTGCAGCCGCGCCACCGACCTGTTCGCCCGGCGGGGAGCGCGGCCCGTGGACCGGCGCCTGCCGTGACGGGCATCGGGGCGGCGCCCGTCGTACTCGCCGTGGACTCGGGTGGCTCCGGGCTCCGCGTGGTGCTGGCCTCGGAAGGCCGGGCCCGCAGCGCTCCGTCGGTGTCCAAGGAGCCGGTGCGGACCGGCCCGCGGGGCATCGACGCCGGACATCTGCTGGAGCAGCTCGTGCCCATGGCACGGCAGTTGCTCAACGACGCCGGGAGCGGTCCGCCGTGTGCGGTGGCCGTCGGCGCCACCGGGTTCGCGACCCTGGGAGACCAGATGCGCGCCGAGCTGCCGGCGGCCCTGGGACGTGAGCTCGGTGTGCGGAGGGTCGCACTGGTCGCCGACGCGGTCACCGCGTACACGGGCGCCCTCGGGACGCGGGCGGGTGCGGTGGTCGCCGGCGGCACCGGACTGATCGCGATCGGCACCGATCTGAGGAGCTGGCGCCGGGCGGACGGCTGGGGCCATCTCCTCGGCGACTGCGGTGGCGGGGCGTGGATCGGGCGGGCGGGCCTGGAGGCCGCGGTGCGCGCCCACGACGGCCGGCCGGGCGGCTCGGCGCGGCTGCTGGCCCGCGCCGAGGAACTCTTCGGGCCGGTTGCCGGGCTGCCGGGGCGGCTCTACCCGCGCACCGACCGTGCCGCGGTGCTGGCCTCCTTCGCGCCCGAGGTGGCGGCCTGCGCCGAGGCCGATCCGGTGGCCGCGGAGGTGCTGCGTGCGGCGGCCCGGCACATGGCCGAGTCCGCGGCCGCCGTCTGCCCCGCGTCGGGCGAGCCCCGTGTCGCTCTCACCGGCGGCCTGTTCGGAATGGGCGATCCTCTCCTCGTCCCCCTGGATGCGGAGTTGGCGGAGCGGCTGCCGCACGCACGGCGCGTGGCGGCCGAGGGTGATCCGCTGCACGGCGCGGTGCGCATCGCGACCGAGTTGGCCGAAGGGGTACCGGGCCTGCCGGGTGACGAGAGGATGCTGCACGTGCAACTGGCCGAAAAGTAGTACCACAAAACGGACTCGGATCTTCCCGTCCGTCACACTGTGAGATGAGCCACTCCTGCTACCGCATGTCAGCGAGGAGCCGCACGGTTTCCTGTCGATCCTCACATAACCCATCAGACAAATCCGGACGGATACCGCTCACCTGCACCCTCCCCGAACAGGGGAGCCCAGGAAGCCAGTAGCATGCGGCGCCATGAGCTCCCCCACTGGGCCCGCATCCGGCCTGCCTGTACGAATGCCGCGACCCCGCCAGCCCGGGCGGCACCGCCGCCCCGAGCCCCTGGCGGCTCCTGAAGGCGCGCCCGCGCTCGTCCTCGCGGTGCCCGGCACGCCCAGCGCCGCCACACGCAGCCTCGCCGAGGAGGTCGTGAGCATCGCGCGCTCCGAGCTGCCCGGCCTGGACGCGCGGATCGGATACCTCGACGGGGACGACGACGAGTTCCCGACCCTCCAGTCCGTGCTCGCCCGCGCCGCCGAGGAGCGCACCGCCCGCTTCGAGCAGGCCCGCGCCGCCGGTATGGACGTCAGGGAGCCGGACGGTCCTGTCGCCGTCGTCGTGCCCCTTCTCGCGGGTCCGGACAGCTCGTTGCTGCGCCAGGTCCGCCAGGCCGTCATGGAGAGCCGTATCGCGGCCGATCTGACCGACGTCCTCGGTCCGCACCCGCTGCTCGCCGAGGCGCTGCACGTGCGGCTGTCCGAGGCCGGCCTGGCGCGCGCCGACCGCGCCCGCCTGTTCACCGTGGCGACCGCCGCGGACGGCATCATCCTCGCCTCCGTCGGCGGCGACGAGGCCGTGCAGGCCGCCGGGATCACCGGCATGCTGCTCGCCGCCCGCCTCGCGGTGCCGGTGATGGCCGCGGCGCTCGACCAGGAGGGCTCGATCGCGTCCGTCGCCGAGCAGTTGCGCTCCTCGGGCTCGCAGAACCTCGCGCTCGCCCCGTACCTGATCGGCCCGGAGATCGACGCCGGCCTGCTCGACGCGGCCGCCAAGGAGGCCGGCTGCTCCACCGCCGAGGCCCTCGGCCCGTACCCGGCGATCGGCAAGCTGGCGCTCGACAAGTACACGTCGGCGCTGGGCATCACCCCCCAGCAGCCGCAGGGCATGCCGGTGCGCTGAGCCGCGTGCCGCTGCCCGCCGGGAGCCGGGTTGCGTGCAGGGCCCGCCCCCTCTCGGGAGCGGGCCCCTCGCGATGCGCCCCCGCGGCGGCCTCGGCGCGTGAGGGGCGGGACCTGCGGCGGTGCGGGCAGCTGGGGGCCGTGGCGGCCAACCACGACATACCGGCAGCCAACGAACCGCGATCCGTACCGGTCAGCGCCTCAGCCCAGGATCACGCACGAGGCCGCGGGAACCTCGATCGACCCTTCCGGGCGCGGCACGCCCGTGTCCGGGTCGACCGAGAACCAGCTCACTTTCCCCGAGCGCTCGTTCGCGACGTACAGGTATCCGCCCGAGGCCGTGAGCGCGCGCGGCCAGTGGCCGCCGCACGGGACCGTGCCCACGAGCGCGAGCTTCTCCCCGTCCCCGTCGACCGTGAGGACAGAGAGCACGTCCTGGCCGCGTGTCGCGGTCCACACGTAGCGGCCGTCAGGAGACACGACGATGCCCGACGGGTAGGCGTCGCCGTCCGGAGTGCCCGGCAGCACCGGGATCTCGCCGAGCGGTGTCAGCTCGCCGCTGCCGGCGTCCCAGCGGCAGACGGTGACGATGGGCGTGAGTTCGTGCAGCACGTACGCGTACGAGTTGTTCGGGTGGAAGGCCAGGTGGCGGGGCCCGGAACCGGGTCGGAGCGTGGTCAGGCGGCGCAGGACGGGCACCCCGGCGTCCAGCTCGCACACCAGCACCGAGTCCGTGCCCAGGTCGACGTCGACGACCCAGCGGCCACTCGGATCCGGCTGCACCTGGTGGGCGTGCGGCCCTTCCTGGCGCTGCTCGTCCGGCCCCGAGCCGGTGTGCCGGAGGACTCCGGAGGCGCTGTCCGCGAGGGTTCCGTCGGCGCGCAGGGGTACGGCGGTGACGCTGCCGGAGCCGTAGTTGGCCGTCAGGACGTGCCCGGCGACGAGGCCGAGGTGAGTGGGCCCGTCGCCGTGGACCGGCACCGGCGGCCCGGCGAGCTCAGGCCGGTCGCCGGTCACGCGGTACGCCGCGACCGCGCCCTCGGCCGTCTCGCTGACCGCGTAGAGGATGTCGCCGCCCGGTGACAGGGCGAGATACGACGGATCGGGGACGTCGTCCGCGCGGCTCAGGGCGGTCAGCGCGCCGTTCGTCTCGTCCACGGCGGCCACGACGACGCCGGGACCGCCCGCGCTCGTGAACGAGCCGATGAACGCCCGTCGCCCCCTGCCGCCCTCCGCGCCCACATCTGCCACTGCCACTGCCGTCCCCTCTCGGTGACATGCCTGCCGGCACCGTGCCGTTTGGCGCAGACGGTAGCAGCAGGTCTAGACCAGACTGCCCTCCCCCTGGGTTCCGCGCGACGAGTCGCGGAGAATCGCAGTGCAGCGCGCCACCCTTTCGGGTGATTGCCCCCCTTCGAGTGATCGAGAAGTCGCCTACGTCAGGTGGAGCGCGGGGATCGACCACGCGGAGGAGGTCGATCGCCGGATGCTGAGCTTCATGGCCTGCGTCGGCTGGCGGCCCGGGTGCCGGCCCCGCACCTGCGGGCGCCGTTCACGCCCTCGCCGACGGTGAGCGCGGTGGCGTCCCCACCGCCAGGTCCGACAGGGACTTCTCGAGGTCGCGCAGATGCACGAGGGACGCTCCGGAGTGCCGCCGGCCGCGCACCTCGCCCACACAGTCGTCAAGCAACTCGATCACCTGACGGGCACGGGCCTTGCGGACGTGGAAGGGGTTCAAAGGGTGTACCAGCGGAGCCAGCGCCACCTTCACCCGGCCCACGAACAGTTCCAGTTCGGCGCCGTGCGGTGCCGGATCGGCCTCCATATCACCGGCGAGGCGAGCAGCCGCGGCAGCAGTGGCCGCGTGCACGCACTGCAGTGCCCGCTGGATCCAGGCATCGTTCGTCGCGTGCGTCGTGACCGGCAGCACCAGCACCACGGCCAACGCGGCACACAGCGCACCCACGCCTGTCTCCACGAGACGGAGCACCAGCAGGCTGATGTCCAGGACGCCCAGCAGGCCGTAGAGCAGGCTGGCCATGACCGTCACCGCGAGCACCATCCAGGAGTACGAGACGGCGGCGGTGTAGAAGATCCCGAAGACGCAGACCGCGACCAGGACGGCCGACGGCACGAGCGCACCGTGCAGCGGAACGGCGACGACAAGGCCGACGACGACCCCGATCATGGTGCCGAGCACGCGCCGGAAACCGCGGACCAGGGTCTCGCCCCGCGAGGCCGTGTTGACGAAGATCCACCAAGCAGTGCCAATGGCCCAGTACCAGCGGTCTTCGGAGAGCAGTTGCCCGACGGACAGCGCGAGCGAGCAGGCCACAGCGGCCTGGAAGGCCTGCCGGGTGGTGGACCGCGCCAAGCCTGTGCCGGGCAGGGCGGGCGGAGCTGGGACGGGCGGGACATGACGCTCGATGGGCCACAGCAGGAAGCGCACGGTGCCGGCCGCCAGGAGGGCCGAGCCCATGGCCGCGTACAGCTCGGGCAGCTGTGTGGGGAGGGCGCCCAGGAACTGCGTGACGAAGAAGCTCATGAAAGCGAAGATCCCGAGCGCGTTACCGCGCACGCCCCAGCGCCGGGCGTAGACCCCGCAGAAGACGACGGCCACGAACGCCGCGTCGCGGGCCAGGGGGACGCCGTGCAGGACGGTGGCGAGCGCCAGCACCGGGAACCCGGCGACGGGCAGCAACGCCGTGGTGATCCGCTGGGCGCGGACGGTCCCGTCGGTGACGGTGAAGAGGGCGAGGAGCGCCGCGAGCCCCCCGGTGATCGATGCGGCGAGCGAGAGCCCGCACAGTTTGGGGACGGCGACGGCCGCACCGACGCCGATGACGGCGCGGATCGAGTTCCGCAGTCTGAAGTGCCCCGGGTCCGGGGCTGTGAACATCCTCTTCACGGCGGTGTGCCGCTCCTCCTTGCAGGGATGCGCGCCGTACCGGTAACCGCCCGGGGCGGCGGTCAGCGGGCACGGCGAAGGCACCGCGGTCCGGGCCCGGCCTCGTCGCCGCCCGGCGCTGCGCGGCGCCGTCAAGTACGTGAATACGACGAGGTAACCACCTTTGCCCGCATGGCTCAACAGCTCACTCTTCTGCTGTGCCATTGGCGCAGCAGAAGGGCCATCACGTCGGCCACCGAAGGGCCAACGGACCAGACAACGGGGTCATGGCCGCCACCGGTGAAGCCTGGAAGCGCAAGGCGCCTCCTCTCACCGCGCCCATCCTCTCGCCGCGCCCACACAGTGACCCATATGCCATATTCCGTACATACTCCCCACGAAGGGCATGTCATGAAGTTCGCGGTCATCGGCGGTACCGGTCTGATCGGATCGCAGGTCGTCAGGAACCTCAACGCCGCCGGGCGCGAGGCTGTGCCGCACTCGCAGTCCACCGGAGTCGACGTCATCAGCGGCCAGGGGCTGGACGAGGCGGTGGCGGGAGCCGACGTCGTCGTCAACCTGACGAACTCCCCGACCTTCGACGACGCCTCCCCGGCCTTCTTCCGAACCTCGATGGACAACCTGCTGGCCGCGGCCCAGAAGGGCGGCGTCGGCCACTTCGTCATCCTCTCGATCGTCGGCGCGGACCAGGTGCCGCAGCTGGACTACTACCGGGCCAAGGTCCTCCAGGAGGACCTCCTGGCAACCGGGCCGGTCCCCTACTCGATCGTCCGGGCGACGCAGTTCATGGAGTTCATGGACGCTGTCCTGTCCTGGACCGCCGACGGCGACACCGTCCGCCTGCCCGCCACCCCGATCCAGCCGATCGCCGCCAAGGACGTGGCCGCCGCGGTGGCACAGGTCGCCGCGGGCGCCCCGCTGCACGGCATTCACAACATCGCCGGCCCCGAGATCCTCCCCCTGGACGAGCTGGGCCGGATCACCCTGTCCCACAAGGGCGACAACCGCACGGTCGTGACCGACCCCACCGCCGGCATGTTCGCCGTCATCGAGGGCGACGTCCTCACCGACAGGAACGCCCACCTCGCCCCCACCCGCTACACCGACTGGCTCTCCTGACCGGAAGGCGGGAACGTGACCGGTCGGTACGGACATGGCTCTACAGATGCTCGGTTCACTGGTCCATCGGTACAGTCGCCCTTGATCATTCGAGGCAACCGGGAGGCCTGCGGACCATGGCCGTGGACGAGCTCGACACCCGCATCCTGCGGCTGCTCCTGGAGCAGCCGCGCACCAGCGTGCGCGAGTACGCCCGCATCCTCGGTGTGGCACGGGGCACGCTCCAGGCCCGGCTGGACCGGCTGGAGCGGGACGGTGTGATCACGGGCACGGGCCCCTCCCTCTCCCCCGCCGCGCTCGGCCACCCGGTCCTCGCCTTCGTGCACATCGAGGTCACCCAGGGCCATCTCGACGACGTGGGCGAGGCCCTGGCCGCCGTGCCCGAGATCATCGAAGCGTTCTCGATCACGGGCAGCGGCGATCTGCTGACCCGGGTCGTGGCTCGGGACAACGCCCACCTGGAGGATGTGGTCCAGGTGCTGATCAGCCTGCCGGGCGTGGTCCGTACCCGCACCGAGGTGGCGCTGCGCGAACGCGTGCCGCACCGGGTGCTGCCGCTGGTGGAGTCGGTGGGCCTGGCTGTACGGAGTTGATCACTGGCACCCTGATTCCATGAGCATTTTCGGCGACACCACTGTCATCTTCGATCTCGACGGAACACTCGTGGACAGCGAGCCCAACTACTACGAGGCGGGCCGACGGACCCTCGCCGAGCAGGGCGTCACCGACTTCACCTGGGCGGACCACGAGCAGTACGTGGGCATCAGCACCCAGGAGACGATCACTCTCTGGAAGGAGCGATACGACCTGACCGCCTCCGTCGACGAGCTGCTCGCCGACAAGAACCGCCGCTATCTGGAACTCGCCCGGGCCTCCACCACCGTCTTCCCGGAGATGCGATCGTTCGTGGAGCTGCTGGCCGAGGAGAGCGTTCCCATGGCCGTGGCCTCCGGGTCGTCGCGGGGGGCCATAGAGGCGATCCTGAACGGCACGGGTCTCGCCGACCGGCTGAAGACCGTGGTCTCGGCCGACGAGGTGGCCCGGGGCAAGCCCGCGCCCGACGTGTTCCTGGAGGCCGCGCGCCGGCTGGGTGCCGACCCGGCCGACTGTGTGGTTCTGGAGGACGCGGCGCCGGGCGCGGCCGCGGCCCATGCGGCCGGCATGCGCTGCGTCGCGATCCCGTACGTCGCCGCCCAGGCCGACGACCCCGCGTTCGCGACGGCCGGGCTGCTGGTGCGCGGCGGTCAGAGCGAGTTCACGGCGCGGGCGGCGTACGACTGGCTCGCAGGATCCTCGCCACGGCCCCGCTGACTCCTGCGGCGGCCCCCGCGACGGCGAGACTCGTACTCGCCAGGGCGAGGGACCTGGCCAGGCGGCCCGGTGGCTCGGGCCGGGCGCCGGGGGGCGACGCCGTACGTACGCCGCGCCGGGCGGATCGTCGGAGGGTCGCCGGGTGCCCAGGGCCGACAGGGGACAGCACGGCCAGGTCCGGGTCAGCTCGGCGGGAAGGTCCGGGTGGCGTCCTCCGCGGGTGCCCGGGACACCCGGGATCGGGATACCCGGGATGCCTGCCAGCCGTTCCAGTGCAGGACGGTGACCACGATCAAAGGGCCGTCCGGCGGGCGGCTGCCGTACTGGGGGTACTTGTGCCGCAGCAGGTCGATGGCCGCGGTGTACTCGGCCCGCGCGTCCTCCTCCGGCGCTTCGGACGGCACGATCCGGGCCCCGCCGTCGGCCCGTACCCACCACAACTGGTCCCAGTCCTCGTCGTACGCGTCCGCGAGCAGGCAGACGGCCGGGTGGACAGCGATGTTGTGCAGCCGCCTGAGCTGCCGGGACCTCTTCGGTTTGTGGTCCACGGCGGTGACGATCGTGTCGTCGTGCCCGGCGAACACGACCGGCACGAGGTGCGGGCGTCCTCCGGGGTCGACCGTCGCCAGCCGCGCGACCCGGGCCTCGGTGAACCGCCGCCGCGCCTCGTGGGGTGCCATGTCCGGCACCGCGTCCTCCCCTCCAGCGCTCCCTCAGCGGCCGTGCAGCGCCGTGAGCACGTCGTCGTCCGTCAGCTGGTCGAAGTTCTGATACCACTCGCCGACGGCCATGAAGGAGCGCGGCCGGTCCAGGAAGACCACGTCGTCGGCCTCCTCCTCCAGCATGTGGGCGGCTTCGGGTGCGCAGACCGGTGCGGCCATGACGACGTGTTCGGGTTCCCGGCCGCGGACGGAACGCAGCGCGGCGCGTGCCGTCGATCCGGTGGCCACGCCGTCATCGACGACGATCACAGTGCGGCCCCGGAGCTCCGGAGTCTCACGGCCCTGTCGGTACAGCGCCTCACGGCGGTGCAGTTCCTCCCTCTCACGGGCCACCAGGGGGGCGAGGGAGTCCTCGCCGATACCGAGCCGGTCCAGGGCACTGGTGTCGAACAGCGGCGGGTCGTCGCCCACGATCGCGCCGACGCCGTACTCCTCGTGGAACGGGGCGCCGATCTTGCGCACCACGAGGACGTCGAGCGGGGCGTCGAGTGCCCGTGCCACCTCACGGGCCACCGTGACGCCGCCACGGGGCAGGGCGAGGACGACGGGGTCGGGCAGCGCGCCCTTGTCGTGCAGGATGCGCAGTTGTTCAGCCAGTTCCTGCCCGGCCTGCCTGCGGTCACGGAACAGCATGTGCTTCCATCTCCCTCTGTTCCTCACGGGGAGCGCCCCCGCCCTCACGGGGAGCCACGAGATGGCCGTGTCCTTGTCGGAGGTGCCGTGTACCCGGCCCGAAGGCCGGCTACACGGCACCGGGAGAGGTGCGCGGACCTAGCCGCGCGCGGAGGCGGCCTGGAGGCTGTTCGCCGAGCGGCGGGCGAGGAGGGTGGCCCGGATCTCCCCGGCCCGTACGGCGACCGTGGACAGCAGGGTCGACGTGAGGCCGTGGGTGTGCTCGGTGCCGCCCTGGAGGTAGATGTCAGCGGTGACGTTCGGGGCCGTCTCCACGCGGTGGTCGCGTCCGACGCGGAGGGCGTCCTCCTCGTCGCGCAGGCAGAGCTTGCCGACCTCGCCGAGGTTGTCGCCGATGCCCCGGGGCTGGTAGCCGGTGGCGTAGACGAGCAGGTCGGAGGCGAGGACCTCACGTTCGCCCGTCGGCAGGAACTCCACCGTCACCCGTACCTCGTCGGCGCCCGCCTCGACCTCGCGGATGCGGGAGACGTTCATCATCCGCAGCCGCTCCTGGCCCTGGACCTTCTCCTGGTACATGGTCCGGGACAGTGACTCGATCAACTCCATGTCGACGACGGAGTAGTTGGTGCTGCGGTGGTACTCGAAGAGCGACTGTTTCACCTCGGCCGGTGCGCCGTAGTACAGGTCGACGGCCTCGGGGTCGAAGATCTTGTTGGCGAACGGGCTGTCGTCGGCGGGCGTGTAGCCGTACTTGGCGAACACCGAGCAGACCTCTGCGCCGGGGAGGCTGCGGTGGAGGTAGTCGACGGCCTCGGCCGCGCTCTGGCCCGCGCCGAGCACGATCGCGCGGCGAACCGTCCTGCCGGAGCGGACGAGTTCGTCGACTCGTGGCAGCAACTCGCTGTTGTGCCAGACGCGTTCGGACAGTGAGGCGTCGGGCGGCAGGTGCGGTTCCAGACCGGTGGCCACGCAGATGGAGCGGGTACGGCGGACGGTGGTGCGCCCCGTGCCGGGATCGCGGCTGGTGAGGTCGTAGAAGGGGATCTCGCCGTCCTCGGTGACGGGACGTACGGAGACGACCTCGGCGGAGTACTCGACGAGGTGGTCGACGCGGGCGGCGGCCCACTCGAAGTAGTCGTGGAACTCGATGCGGAGCGGGAAGAGCGTCTTCTGGTTGAGGAAGTCGACCAGTCTGCCGCGCTCCTGCAAGTAGCACAGGAAGCTGAAGTCGCTGGTGGGGTCGCGCATCGTCACCAGGTCCTTGAGGAAGGACACCTGCATGGTGGCGTCGTCGACGAGCATGCCGCGGTGCCAGCCGAACCGCGGTTGCTTCTCGAGGAATGCGGCGCGCAGCGCCTGCCCTTCGTGTGCCGTCGCGTTGTGCTCGTGGAGCGCGATCGCGAGTGCGAGATTCGATGGGCCGAAGCCGATGCCCAGTACGTCGTAGATCTCGTCCGTGGAGTCCGGCTCGCCCTGAAACGTCGTCACCGCGTCATCTCCTCCTGTTCTAAGAGGAGTACAGCGTTCCCCAAGCTGGAACACAGTCTCCCCCAAGCAGGCTCATGTTAGATAAGGTTAGCCTTACCTAGCAATGGCTGAGAGGGGCGCACATGCGGGTCGTCATGTTCGGGTACCAGACCTGGGGA
Source organism: Streptomyces spongiae (assembly GCF_009377185.1). GTDB lineage: Bacteria > Actinomycetota > Actinomycetes > Streptomycetales > Streptomycetaceae > Streptomyces > Streptomyces spongiae. The sequence continues at coordinate 2,884 of NZ_VJZC01000154.1, read as the reverse complement.
CACCGAACGCTGCAGGCTCTGCTGGATTCCGAACACGATGTGGTCCTGACGGTCACTCACCCCAGGAGTGAGCACGCGTACGAGAAGATCTGGAGCGACTCGGTCGCCGATCTCGCCGAACAGCACGGCGTTCCCGTGCTGTTGCGCAACCGTCCGGGCGACGACGAGCTTCTGCGCGCGTTGAAGGAGGCCGAGCCCGACATCATCGTCGCGAACAACTGGCGCACCTGGCTGCCGCCCGAGATCTTCGACCTGCCGCCGCACGGCACGCTCAACATCCACGACTCGCTGCTGCCCTCCTACGCGGGCTTCTCGCCGCTGATCTGGGCGCTCATCAACGGCGAGAAGGAGGTGGGCGTCACGGCCCACCGGATGGACGCCGACCTCGACATGGGCGATGTCCTGCTGCAGCGCGCGGTGCCCGTCGGCCCGACCGACACGGCGACGGACCTGTTCCACCGCACGGTCGACCTCATCGGTCCGATCGTCGCCGACTCCATGGATCTCATCGCGTCGGGGAAGGCGATGTGGACGCCGCAGGACCGTTCCAGGTCGAGCTTCTTCCACAAGCGTTCCCTGGAGGACAGCCGTATCGACTGGACCTGGCCCGCGGAGGATCTGGAGCGGTTCGTACGGGCCCAGTCCGACCCGTACCCGAACGCCTTCACGTACCACCGAGGCAAGCGCCTGCGCATCGTCTCGGCCGCGGTCTCCGAGAGCCGTTACGGCGGCACGCCGGGGCGGATCTTCATCAAGGAGGGCGACGGGGTCGTCATCGTCGCCGGTGCCGACGCGCGGTCCGGGCGTCTGCCCGGACTGGTGGTGAAGAGGGTGCGGACGGAGGAGGGCACGGAGTACGCGGCGACGGACTACTTCCGCACGATGGGCGGGTACTTGACGGCCCGCCCCTAGGGCGCCCCGGTGGAGGGCACCACGGGGCGGCTCACCCTGTGGTGCCCGACACGGGTACGGCGGACACGTCCGTGCCCTCCTGGCGGACTTCCTGGTCTGAGGGACCTTCGTGGTGGCGGCCCATCGGGACGATCAGCGGCGTCCGGCTGACCGGGTCCTCGCCGACCACGCAGCGCAGTCCGAAGACGTCCTCCACCATCGCGGCGGTGATGACGTCGGCGGGCGCGCCCTCGCCCGCGACGCGGCCGGCCTTCATGGCGATGACGTGGTCGGCGTACCGGCATGCCTGGTTGAGGTCGTGCAGGACCATGACGACGGTGCGGCCCTGGTGCCGGTTCAGGTCGGTGACGAGGTCGAGGACGTCGATCTGGTGGGCGAGGTCGAGGTACGTCGTCGGCTCGTCGAGCAGCATCACGGGGGTGCCCTGGGCGACCGCCATGGCGATCCAGGCGCGCTGACGCTGTCCGCCGGAGAGTTCGTCGACGGCCCGGTGGGCGAGGTCGGTCATCGCGGTGGCGCGCAGGGCCTCGTGCACGGCCTCCTCGTCGGTGGAGGACCACTGCCGCCACCAGGTCTGGTGGGGCGAACGGCCGCGCCCCACCAGGTCGATGACGGTCAGCCCCTCGGGGGCGACGGGTGTCTGCGGCAGGATGCCGAGCTTCTGGGCGAGGGCGCGGGTCGGCATCGAGTGCACCGAGCGCCCGTCGAGGTGGACGGCGCCCGCCTTGGGCGTCAGCAACCGGGCCAGGGCACGCAGCAGCGTCGACTTGCCGCAGGCGTTGGCGCCGACGATCGCGGTGACCTTGCCGGAGGGGATCACCAGGTCGAGGTCCTCGACGACGACCCGGTCGTCGTAGGCGAGACGCAGGCCCTCGGCGCGCAGGTCGGGGCCGTCGGCCGGAGCCTGGTGTGCCGGCGGCACGTCGTACTTGGATGACACGTTCTCAGCCTCCTGAACCGGCGCGGTTGGCGCGGACGAGCAGCCACAGCAGGACTGGTGCGCCGAGCACACCGGTGACGACCCCGACCGGGAGTTCGGTACCCGGGAGGGCCTTCCGCGCGATCAGGTCGGACACGAGCACCATCACGGCACCCGTCAGTCCCGCGGCCAGTGGCGGCGGACTGGCGGCGCCGGCCAGCCGCTGGGCGACCTGGGGGGCGGCGAGCGCCACGAAGGCGACGGGACCGGCGGTCGCCGTGCCGAACGCCACGAGGACCACCGAGATCAGCAGGACGGCCACCCGCACGGTCTGTACGCGGGTGCCGAGGCCGCGGGCCACGTCGTCCCCGAGTTGCAGGGTGCGCATCAGCCGGCCGAGCAGCAGCGCCGCCGGGACGAGGGCGGCCATGGTCACGGCGAGCGGGCCGATCTGGTCCCAGGTGCGGCCGTTGAGGTTGCCGACGAGCCAGCCGAGCGCCGCCTGCGCCTGGAAGCGCTGGCCGCGGGCCATGAGGTAGTCGGTGGCGCTGGTGCAGATCCAGGCGACGCCCACGCCGACGAGGACGATCCGGTAGCCGGTGGTGCCCTTCTTCCACGCCAGGACGTACACGAGCAGGGCCGCGACCAGCGCGCCGAGCAGCCCGAGGGCCTGGGTGCTCAGGCCGCCGTCCCAGCCGAGCACGATGCCGGCGACCACGGCCGTGCCCGCGCCCTGGGTGATGCCCATCATGTCGGGGCTGGCGAGCGGGTTGAGCGTCATGGTCTGGAGCAGGGCGCCCGAGATGCCGAAGGCGATGCCGACGAGGAGCCCGGCCAGGGCGCGTGGCAGGCGGAGTTCGTGGACGATGAGTTCGGTGGCGGGGTCGCCCGTGCCCACCAGGGCCTTCATCACGTCGGTGAGCGGGAGCGAGATGTCCCCGACGGACGTCTCCACGCAGAACGCCAGGAAGGCGGCGGCCGCGAGCCCCAGGCACACGGCCACGAGCCGGGGCCGCAGCACGCCGGACACGGGCGGGGTGGGCAGCCGGAAGG
>NZ_VJZC01000153.1 GCF_009377185.1 Streptomyces spongiae | reverse complement strand
CCTCTCCGCAGAGGGGCGCCGCCGTCGTGGTTACGGGGTTATGCGCTGGGGCTGGGCGACGCCGACGCCGACTCGGCCGCCGCGACCTTCAGCTCGACCGTCAGCACCGCGCCGCCGGTGGTGGTGATGCGCAGCTGGAACGTACCGGTCGTGTCGTCCGCGTACAGCTTCGGCAGCTTCAGCAGGCCGTCCTTGTCGGTGGTGAGGCCGGTGAGGGTACGGACGGTCTTGCCGTCGGCGTCCTTGAAGTACGGGCCCTTGTCGTTCTCGGTCGGGTCGACGGGCGACTTGATGAGGGTCGCGGTCGCGGCGACGCCGTCGGCGACCGCTCCCTTGTACGTCGCCTTCACCTCGACCTGCTCGGCGAACTCGCCGCCCGGTACGCAGGTCAGCTCGGTGTCGGTGGTGCGGGCGAGGCCGTCGGCCTGACGGGCGGTGACGCTCGCCTTGTAGTCCACGCCGGCCACCGAGCGGCCCACGACCGTGGCGCGGACCGTGAAGTCCCCGGTCTTCTCACCGGCCTGCAGCGCGGGCGCGGTGGCCGTGCCGGCGCTGTCGGTGAGGACCGTGGCGAAGGTCTCGCCTCCGGTGAAGGTGGCGTCCGTGTCCCCGACGACGGCGAAGCGGATGCGGACCTTCGCCACGGCTTTGCCGGCCTTGGTCTCGGCGCGGGCGGAGACCTTCTCGGCGAACGCGTCCCCCGCCGTCGCCGTGAGCGTCCCGGTGCCCGTGTTCTCCAGGTGGTCCACCGTGTCGGTGGGCGTGGACGGCGTGCTGGGGCTCTCGGAGCCGCCGCCCGTACTCGGGGGGTTGCTGGGGCTCTCGGAGCCCCCGCCCGTGCTCGGTGGGTTGCTGGGCTTGTCGTTGTCCTTCGGGGGCTTCGGCTTCTGTGTGTCCCTCGGCGACGGGCTGGGGCTGGTGGTCGATCCGGAGCCGCCGCTGTCGCTCGGGGTCCTGGGCAGCGTGCCCGTACCGTCCGGAACCTCGTGGGTGCCCTTGCGGTAGTACTCCAGCCACGACAGCACCGTGTTCAGGTAGTGCGTCGAGTTGTTGTAGCTGAGGATCGCGCGCCTGAGGTCGGACTGGTCCGACAGGTCCCAGTTGAACCGGCACAGGTAGTTGCCGGCCGCGAGGGCCGCGTCGTAGATGTTGTTGGGGTCCTTGCGGCCGTCGTCGTTGCCGTCGCGGCCCGCCCACTCCCAGGTGGACGGGATGAACTGCATGGGGCCGACCGCGCGGTCGTACGCGCTGTCGCCGTCGTACGCTCCGTTGTCGGTGTCGCTGATGTTCGCGAACTGGCCGCCGTTGAGGACCGGGCCGAGGATCTTCGAGAAGGTCGTGCCGTCGCTGTCGACGCGACCGCCGCGGGCCTGGCCCGACTCGACCTTGCCGATGGCGGCGAGGAGCTGCCAGGGCAGGTTGCAGCCCGGCTTGGAGTCGCGCAGGGACGCCTCGGCCTTCTTGTAGGCGTCGAGGACGGTCGCGGGGATGCCGCGCTCGGCGCTGCCCGTGACGCCCGACGTGTCACCTCCCGTGCCGGGGGTGGCCGTGGGGCTGTCGAGGGGCGGGAGGTCCGTGTAGTAGCGCGAGTTGCCGGTCGCGGTGTCGTCGGCGCCGGACGTGGCGTCGGGGGAGGGCGAGCCCGTGGTCTGTCTTCCGGCGCTGTCGGTGGTCACTCCCGGAGCCTGGGAGGCGGCCAGTGCCGCGACCGCGATCGCGGCCACCGTTGTGGTCGCCGCTCCCTTGCGCAGCCGTTTGCCGAATTGCGCCGACATTGAGTGAACCCCTCCCCGCGGACGATGGTCTTCGCGTTACCTGTGGTGCCGTCTGTCAGGACTGTCGACGTCCCTCTTCGGTTGCCCCGCCACCGGTGTTCGTTCGCGCTCCCCAGCACAGTGACCCAGGCGACCCTACGACAACTTGCGTCGCGGGCACACCCGTTCGTGCCCGCTATTCACCGGTTGGCCATATCCGTCCCGCCGGGATCGGGTCTCCCCGGGGCGAGCGGCACCGTGTCGCGCATACTGGCGGCAGTGATCGTCGGGCATGGGGTGCCCGCCAACGCCTGTCGCAGGGGGACGACTTGCCCTTCACGCTCAGCCACGCGGCCGCTGTCCTGCCCGCCGTCCGACTCGACGGCACCGGACGCGGGCCGCTGGTGCCCTCCCTGCTCGTCGCGGGTTCGTTCGCGCCCGACCTGACCTACTACGCGGCGAGTGTGCTGCCCGGAGCAATGGAGTTCGGGGACTTCACCCACTCCTTCACCGGCGTTCTCACCTTCGATGTCCTCGTCACCTGGGCACTGGTGGGGGTGTGGCTGGTCCTGCGCGAACCGCTGGTCGCCCTGCTGCCCCGGAGGCGCCAGGGCCGGGTGGCGGCGCTGGTGGGCTGCCGGGCGGGGCACGAACGACCGCGTGGACGCTTACGCCCGTCCGAGGTGGCGTGGTGGTACGTCTCGGCGGTGCTCGGTGCGCTGACGCATGTCGTCTGGGACGCTTTCACGCACCTCGACCGGTGGGGGATGCGCCTGTTCCCCGTCCTGGGGCAGGAGATCGCGGGGTCACCGCTCTACTGGTACCTGCAGTACGGCGGCTCGGCCGTGGCCGCGGTCGTGATCGCGGTCTTCGTGGTGCTGGCCCTGCGCCGGCAGCCGCCCCGGGAGCCCGAGGGCGTGCCCGCGCTGTCCGTGGCGGACCGTTGGGTGGCCGGGGTCGTGATCGGGGGGTGCGCGCTGGCGGCCGCGGTGCAGCGGGTGGCCCGCTGGTGGGAGTACTGGGGTGCCATCGCGAAGCCGTACGAGGTGATTCCCACCCTGTGCTTCGGCGCCGGAGCGGGGCTCGCGCTCGGGCTGGTGCTGTACGGGGTCGGGGCCAGGGTGTGGCGTCCGGTGCCCGTGCCCCCGGACGATGCCGTTGTGGAGCGCGTGTCCCGCTGACTCAGGGCCGGGCGGCTGTGCGTGAGAGCGCCGTGGAGGCTTGTTCAGCCGCGCGGGCGAGGTCGCGCTGGGAGCGGAAGAGAGCGACGTCTTCGGGGACACGGGGTGTGCTGGCGTCGAGCGCGTAGCCGGGTGCCCGCCCGAGCAACGCCGACACGAGTACGCCGGCGGTCCTTGCGGTACGGCGGCGAAGCGTGCGTATACCCATGCCCGCATCCTTACGCCGCGCGCCCGCCGGGGGCACCCTCTCGGGGGCCAGGTGGGTGATGTTTCCCCGGAACCGCGGCCGTCGGGGCTGCGCGGAGCCGCGCCCCCTCAGGGGCGCGGGGAACTGCGCGACCAGCCCCCACCGGCCCGCAGTCTCACCACCGTGCTTCCAGCGGAGCGTCAGTGCGCTGCCGACTCCCAGTCCGCGCCCGAGCCGACGGAGACATCCAGGGGCGCCCTCAGCTGTACGGCGCCCGCCATCTCTCGGCGGACGAGTTCCTCGGCCCGGTCGCGCTCGCCGGGGGCGATCTCCAGGACGATTTCGTCGTGGACCTGGAGGAGCATGCGGGACGTGAGACCCGCCTCGCGCAGCGCCCGGTCGACGTTCAGCATGGCGATCTTGACGATGTCCGCGGCCGTGCCCTGGATCGGGGCGTTCAGCGCCATGCGCTCGGCCGCTTCGCGGCGCTGGCGGTTGTCGCTGTTGAGGTCGGGCAGGTAGCGGCGGCGCCCGAAGAGCGTCGCCGTGTATCCGGTCGCCCGGGCCTCGTCGACCGCCCTGCGCAGATAGTCCCGTACGCCGCCGAAGCGCTCGAAGTAGGCGTCCATCAGGGCGCGGGCCTCTGCCGCCTCGATGTTCAGCTGCTGGGAGAGGCCGAACGCCGACAGCCCGTACGCCAGGCCGTACGACATCGCCTTGATCTTGCGGCGCATCTCCGCGTCCACCGCGGACTGCTCGACGCCGAACACCTGCGAGGCCGCCGTCGTGTGCAGGTCCTCGCCCGACGTGAACGCCTCGAGCAGGCCCTCGTCCTCGGAGAGGTGGGCCATCACGCGGAGTTCGATCTGGCTGTAGTCCGCCGTCATCAGGGACTCGAAGCCCTCGCCGACCACGAAGCCGCGGCGGATCGCCCGGCCCTCGTCCGTGCGGACGGGGATGTTCTGCAGGTTCGGGTCCACGGACGACAGGCGGCCCGTGGCGGCGACCGTCTGGTTGAACGTGGTGTGGATGCGGCCGTCCGCCGCGATGGTCTTGATGAGGCCCTCGACCGTGACGCGCAGCTTCGCCTGCTCGCGGTGGCGGAGCATGACGACCGGCAGTTCGTTGTCGGTCTGGGTGGCCAGCCAGGCCAGGGCGTCGGCGTCGGTGGTGTAACCGGTCTTCGTGCGCTTCGTCTTGGGCAGGGCCAGCTCGCCGAAGAGGACCTCCTGGAGCTGCTTGGGCGAGCCCAGGTTGAACTCGTGCCCGGCCGCCGCGTGCGCCTCCTTCACGGCCTGCTGGACGGCGCCCGCGAACATCTGCTCCATGGCCTCCAGGTGCGCCCTGTCCGCCGGGATGCCGTGCCGCTCCATGCGGGCCAGCAGCGCGGAGGTGGGCAGCTCGACGTCCCTCAGGAGGTCCGCCGCGCCGACCTCCTGCAGCCGCGTCCCGAACGCCTCACCCAGGTCGAGGATCGTGCGCGCCTGCACCATCAGCACCTCGGCCTCGGCACCGTCGTCCGCGCCGAAGGCCAGCTGTCCGTCGGCCTCGGCGGCGGGGGCCAGCTCCCGGTGGAGGTACTCCAGGGACAGCGCGTCCAGGTCGAAGGAGCGGCGGCCCGGCTTGACCAGGTAGGCGGCGAGGGCGGTGTCCATCGTGACGCCCTCGACACTCCAGCCGTGCTCGGCGAAGACCCGCATGGCGCCCTTGGCGTTGTGCAGGACCTTGGGCTTGGACGCGTCCGCCAGCCAGGCCGCCCACGCGTTCTCGTCGGGCTCGTCCAGCTGGGTCGGGTCGAACCAGGCGGCCGCTCCCCCGGCGGCGGCCAGCGCGACCTCGGCCACCGCGCCCGTGCCGAGCGTCCACGAGTCGACCGTGGCCACACCGAGGACCGCCTTGCCGTGCTCGGCGAGCCAGGGGGCGACCTCGCCCGCGCCGAGCACGGTGCCGTCCAGCTCGACACCGCCGTCGGTGACCGGAGCGGCGTCGGTCTCCTCGGCCCCCGGATCGACGGCCAGCAGCCGCTCGCGCAGTGACGGGTTGCGGATCTCCAGGGTGTCCAGGACCAACGCGACGGCCTTGCGGTCGTACGGCGCGCGCTCCAGGTCGACGACGGTCCTGGGCAGTTCGACGGTGCGCACCATCTCCGTGAGGCGGCGGTTGAGCTTGACCGCCTCCAGGTGGTCGCGAAGGTTCTGCCCGGCCTTGCCCTTGACCTCCTCGACGCGCTCGACCAGCTCCGCGAACGAACCGAACTGGTTGATCCACTTCGCGGCGGTCTTCTCGCCGACCCCGGGGATGCCCGGGAGGTTGTCCGACGGGTCGCCGCGCAGCGCCGCGAAGTCGGGGTACTGCGCCGGTGTCAGCCCGTACTTCTCGAAGACCTTCTCCGGGGTGAACCGGGTGAGCTCGGAGACGCCCTTCGTCGGGTACAGCACCGTCGTGTGCTCGGTGACCAGCTGGAAGGAGTCGCGGTCGCCGGTGACGATGAGGACCTCGAAGCCCTCGGCCTCGGCCTGGGTGGCGAGGGTGGCGATGACGTCGTCCGCCTCGAACCCGTCGACCGCGAAGCGTTTGGCCTGCATCGCGTCGAGCAGCTCGCCGATCAGCTCGACCTGGCCCTTGAACTCGTCCGGGGTCTTCGAGCGGTTCGCCTTGTACTCCGTGAACTCCTCGGAGCGCCAGGTCTTGCGGGACACGTCGAACGCCACCGCGAAGTGCGTGGGCGCCTCGTCGCGCAGTGTGTTGGCCAGCATCGACGCGAAACCGTAGATCGCGTTCGTCGGCTGGCCCGTCGCGGTGGTGAAGTTCTCCGCGGGCAGCGCGAAGAACGCGCGGTACGCCAGTGAGTGCCCGTCCATGAGCATGAGCCGGGGACGGCCGCCGCCAGGGGTCTTCTCGGTCTTCTTCGATGCTGTCTCTGCCACGCCCCCGATCCTGCCACGTGCCACTGACACTCGGCCCCGGCCATCGTGGACGGGCACCCGACCCGCACCGTCACAACCGGCCGGAACTCCCCGTACGTCGGCCCCGGCACGGTGGGGAGTTGTCCCGGCACGGTGGGGAGTTGTCCCGGCACGGAGAGTTGCCGGGAGGGTTGGCCGTCCCGGCTCCGGGGGGCGGATCGCCTTTCGCCCAGCGGCGATCGCTGTCACTGGCACGTGCGAGGATCGGAAGCGTACTCACGTCGTGGTGGTGAAACGTGCTTCACCTCGCAGTCGTAAGGAGAGCGTGCGATGGCATCCAAGCCGCCGAAGGGCGATCCGGTTCAGGACGCGCCGCAGGTCGCCGGGCCGAAGCACGCGGCCGCGGGGCTGCCCGCCGTCGGACACTCACTGCGGATCGCCCAGCAGCAGATGGGTGTGAAGCGCACCGCGCTCACCCTGCTCCGCGTCAACCAGAAGGACGGCTTCGACTGCCCGGGCTGCGCCTGGCCGGAGCCGGAGCACCGGCACACGGCGGAGTTCTGTGAGAACGGCGCGAAGGCGGTCGCCGAGGAGGCCACCCTGCGCCGGGTCACCCCGGAGTTCTTCGCCGCCCACACCGTGGCCGACCTCGCCACCCGCAGCGGCTACTGGCTGGGCCAGCAGGGCCGGCTCACGCACCCCATGTACCTCCCCGAAGGGGGCGAGCACTACGAGCCAGTGTCCTGGGAGCGGGCCTTCGACATCGTCGCGGAGGAGCTGAAGTCCCTGGAGAGCCCCGACGAGGCACTCTTCTACACCTCGGGGCGCACGAGCAACGAGGCCGCGTTCCTCTACCAGCTGTTCGCCCGCGAGCTCGGCACGAACAACCTGCCCGACTGCTCCAACATGTGCCACGAGTCGTCGGGATCGGCCCTCTCGGAGACCCTCGGCGTCGGCAAGGGCAGCGTCCTGCTCGACGACCTCCACAAGGCGGACCTGATCATCGTGGCCGGGCAGAACCCGGGTACGAACCACCCGCGCATGCTCTCCGCCCTGGAGAAGGCGAAGGCGAACGGCGCGCGCATCATCACGGTGAACCCGCTGCCCGAAGCGGGCATGGAGCGCTTCAAAAACCCGCAGACCCCGCAGGGCATGCTCAAGGGCGCCGCGCTCACGGACCTGTTCCTGCAGATCCGCATCGGCGGCGACCAGGCCCTGTTCCGCCTCCTCAACAAGCTGATCCTGGAGACGGACGGCGCGGTCGACGAGGAGTTCGTCCGCGAACACACGCACGGCTACGAGGAGTTCACGGAGGCCGCGCGGGCCGCCGACTGGGACGAGACGCTGACGGCGACCGGCCTCACGCGCGGGCAGATCGACGAGGCCCTGCGCATGGTCCTCGCCTCCGAGCGCACCATCGTCTGCTGGGCCATGGGCCTCACCCAGCACAAGCACTCCGTGCCGACCATCCGCGAGGTGGTCAACTTCCTTCTGCTGCGCGGCAACATCGGCCGCCCGGGCGCGGGCGTGTGCCCGGTGCGCGGCCACTCGAACGTGCAGGGCGACCGCACGATGGGCATCTTCGAGCGGCCCGCCCCCGCCTTCCTGGACGCCCTGGAGAAGGAGTTCGGCTTCGCGCCGCCCCGGGAGCACGGCTACGACGTCGTCCGGGCCATCCGCGCCATGCGGGACGACAAGGCGAAGGTCTTCTTCGCGATGGGCGGCAACTTCGTGTCGGCGTCACCCGACACCGAGGTGACGGAGGCGGCCATGCGCCGTGCCCGCCTGACGGTGCACGTGTCGACGAAGCTGAACCGCTCGCACGCCGTCACGGGCGCGCGTGCGCTGATCCTGCCCACCCTGGGCCGTACCGAGCGGGACCTCCAGGGCAGCGGAGAGCAGTTCGTGACCGTGGAGGACTCCATGGGCATGGTGCACGCCTCGCGGGGCCGCCTGGAGCCCGCGAGTGCGCACCTGCTGTCCGAGCCGGCCATCGTGTGCCGCCTGGCACGCCGTGTGCTCGGCGAGGACAGCCGCACACCGTGGGAGGAGTTCGAGAAGGACTACGCCACGGTCCGTGACCGCATCGCGCGCGTGGTCCCCGGTTTCGACGACTTCAACGCGCGCGTGGCCCGCCCGGAGGGCTTCGCGCTCCCCCACGCCCCCCGTGACGAGCGCCGCTTCCCCACCGCCACCGGCAAGGCGAACTTCACGGCGGCGCCGGTCGAGTACCCGGAGCTTCCGCCGGGCCGGCTCCTGCTCCAGACGCTGCGCTCGCACGACCAGTACAACACCACGATCTACGGCCTGGACGACCGCTACCGGGGCATCAGGAACGGCCGCAGGGTCGTGCTGGTCAACCCCGAGGACGCCGCCGCGCTGAAGGTCGCCGACGGCAGTTACGTCGACCTGGTCGGCGAGTGGAAGGACGGCGTGGAGCGCCGGGCGCCCGGCTTCCGCGTCGTGCACTACCCGACGGCCCGGGGCTGCGCGGCCGCGTACTACCCGGAGACGAACGTCCTCGTACCGCTGGACGCCACCGCGGACACCAGCAACACCCCGGCCAGCAAGTCCGTCGTGGTCCGTCTGGAACAATCAGGAACCGACTGAGCGTTCGCTCAGTGCGAGATCCATGACGAGATCCATGACGAAACGGAGCCGGGCCCCATGGGTGAGCAGCGCCACGTGACGTTCCCGCAAGAGGTCATCGACGAGTACGCGGCGCTCGGCGTCGACCTCGTCGCCATGTTCTCGGCGGGCCACCTGGGAAACCGAATAGGGGTGCAGATCGTGGAGGCCTCGGCCGAGCGCGTGGTCGGCACGATGCCCGTGGAGGGCAACACCCAGCCGTACGGCCTGCTCCACGGCGGCGCGTCCGCCGTGCTCGCCGAGACCCTGGGGTCGGTCGGCTCCATGCTGCACGCGGGCAGCTCGAAGATCGCCGTGGGCGTCGACCTGAACTGCACGCACCACCGGGGCGTCCGGTCCGGGCTGGTGACCGGCGTGGCCACACCCCTGCACCGGGGGCGCTCGACGGCGACGTACGAGATCGTCATCAGCGACGAGCAGGGCAAGCGGGTGTGCAGCGCCCGGCTGACGTGCATGCTGCGGGACGTGAACCCGGGCGACGCCCAGTACGCCGGCAGGAAGAGCTGACGGCCCGAGAATCCGCTTTTCCTCGCTGTAACTCTGCGTAATAGGCACGCAATACAGGCCACCGGATTCTTCGCGAACGCGCCACGCGCACACCACCCGACTCGGGCCTTTCGAGTAACCCGTTGCGACACTTCCGAGACATCACCAAAACGCCCGGACACTCCTGAGCGGATCACGGTAGACGCTGCGGGTTCTCAGTATGCGGACGGGGCGAATCGGTCTGAATTCCACTGATCCCCCCATCGAGTACCGCTCTGCATTACGTCGTGTCATAACAAGAGCGTCACAGCCTGGGTCAGACCCTCCTACACGTTCCCTGCACACGCTTAGAGTCACGCCCAGTCACCGCGCCGACGGATTCGAAGCCTTTTCGGTCCAGCGCTCGACTCGGCGGACTCCACGGGGAGTCGCCGTGCCAGGGAAAGGACCTGATTCGTGCGTCAACGTTCGCTCATAGCCATCACCGCCGCGCTCGCGGCGGGATCGCTCACCCTCACCGCCTGCGGGTCGCGTGACGACGACAGCAGCGGTGGCGGCGGCGACAAGACGACCGTTGTGCTCGGCGTCGACGCCCCGCTCACGGGCGACCTGTCCGCTCTCGGCCTCGGCATCAAGAACTCCGCCGACCTTGCCGCGAAGACCGCCAACAAGTCGGAGTTCGTCAAGGGCGTCGAGTTCAAGATCGAGCCCCTCGACGACCAGGCACAGCCGTCCGTCGGCCAGGCCAACGCCCAGAAGTTCATCAGCGACAAGGACGTCCTCGGCGTCGTCGGCCCGCTGAACTCCAGCGTCTCGCAGTCGATGCAGAAGCCGTTCAACGACGCCGGACTCACCCAGATCTCCCCGGCCAACACCGGTACCGAGCTCACCCAGGGCGACGGCTGGAAGACCGGGAACTCGGTCCGCCAGTTCAAGACCTTCTTCCGCACGGCCACCACCGACGAGGTCCAGGGCGCCTTCGCCGCCGAGTACCTCTTCCAGAAGGCCGGGATCAAGAAGGTCTACCTGATCGACGACCAGAAGACCTACGGCGCCGGCCTCGCCGCCTCCTTCAAGACGAACTACACCAAGCTCGGTGGCAAGATCGTCGGCAGCGACCACATCAACCCCGACGACCGCGACTTCAACTCCGTCGTGGCCAAGATCAAGAAGACCGGGGCCGAGGCGCTCTACTACGGCGGCGAGTACCCCGCCGCCGCTCCGCTGAGCCAGCAGCTCAAGGACAGCGGCCAGAACATCCCGCTCATGGGCGGCGACGGCATCTACTCGGGCGAGTTCCCGAAGCTGAACAAGAAGGCCGAGGGCGACCTCGCCACCTCCGTCGGCAAGCCGGTCGAGCAGCTCGACTCCGCCAAGGAGTTCATCAAGAACTACGAGGCGGCGGGCTACAAGGACGCCTACGAGGCCTACGGCGGCCTCACCTACGACGCGACCTGGGCCCTCATCGAGGCCGTCAAGATCGCGGTCGAGGGCAACGACGGCAAGGTCCCGTCCGACGGCCGCAAGGCGGTCCTCGACGCCATGGCGAAGGTCAAGTTCGACGGCGTGACCGGCACGGTCTCCTTCGACGAGTTCGGTGACACCACGAACACGCTGATGACCGCGTACAAGATCAAGAACAACGCGTGGGTGCCCGAGTACAGCGCCTCGCCCAAGCTGAGCTGACCAGGGGACGAACAGGGATAAAACCCCTCATCACACATTGATCCAGGCCGCGCGGGAGCGCCCACCAGCGCTCCCGCGCGGCGCCATATCCGAAATACTCCAACGGAGGCCCTGCGGTGAACGAACTGCCGCAACAGCTGGCCAATGGACTCATCCTCGGCGCGATGTACGGTCTCATCGCGATCGGCTACACGATGGTCTACGGCATCGTCCAGCTCATCAACTTCGCCCACGGCGAGATCTTCATGGTCGGGGGCTTCGGGGCCCTCACCGTCTACCTGTGGATGCCCGACGGCTTCGCCCTCGGCGCTACGATCCCCCTCATGCTCCTCGGCGGCATCGTCGTATCCGTCGCCGTCGCCACCGCCGCCGAACGCTTCGCCTACCGGCCACTGCGCGGCGCACCACGGCTGGCCCCCCTGATCACCGCCATCGGCCTCTCCATCGTGCTCCAGCAGATCGTGTGGATGTGGTACCCCAACGCGAAGAAGGACCACCCCTTCCCGCAGTTCGAGGGCGGCCCCATCGACATCCTGGGCGCCAACATCCAGCGCGGTGACCTCTTCGTCCTCATCGCCGCCCCGCTCTGCATGTTCGCCCTCGGTCTCTTCGTCACCAAGACGCGCTCGGGCCGCGGTATGCAGGCCACCGCCCAGGACCCGGACACCGCGAAGCTGATGGGCATCAACACCGACCGCATCATCGTCATGGCCTTCGCCATCGGCGCCGCGTTCGCCGCCATCGCCGCCGTCGCCTACGGCCTCAAGAACGGCCAGGTCGGCTTCCGCATGGGCTTCCTGATGGGTCTCAAGGCCTTCACCGCCGCCGTGCTCGGCGGCATCGGCAACATCTACGGCGCCATGCTCGGCGGCATCGTCCTCGGCGTCGCCGAATCGCTCGCCACGGGCTACATCGGCGACATCCCCGGCATGGACCTCTTCGGCGGCGGCGCCTGGAAGGACGTGTGGGCGTTCGCTCTCCTCATCCTCGTCCTGCTGCTCAGGCCACAGGGTCTGCTCGGCGAACGCGTCGCGGATCGGGCGTGATACGCATGACCACCAAGACCACCAACGGCACGGCCACGGACACCACGAAGACCTCCGTCGCCGAACCGACCCCCATCATCCCGCTGCCGCCCGCCGCCGCCCGCGCCGCGACGGTCGCCGGCTCGGTCGTCGCCCTCGTCGGCACCTTCCTCGCCTGGACCTGGACCGAGGAGTTCCCCGGCAACCTCACCGTCACCGGCTACCCCGGCGGCCTACAGGTCCTCACCCTCATCTCAGCCGCGCTGACCACGCTGTTCGCGCTCTCCGGCTACGGGATCCGAGGTCTGGGCTGGCTCACCCCCGGCGGCACCAACAGCCCCACCCGCCTCCTCGCGCTCGGCGTCCTCGGCACCACCGGCTACACCATCGGCGCGATCTCGTACGAACTCGGCGGCCTCGTCAACCTCGAACCCGGCGCGTGGGTCTCCGGCATCGGAGCCCTCGTCGCCGTGATCGGCGCCCTCGGCCTCCCGGCCGACCAGGGCTACGGCCCCGACGAGTCCCCCAACCTGTGGGGCAGGATCCGCCACTCGCTCAGCGCCCCCGAACCCGGCCGGGCGAAGGAACTCCCCTCCTGGGCGGAGATCCTGATCATCGCCGCGGGCTTCGGCATCGGGCTGTACGTCTTCGCCTACGGCATCGGCACCGAGTACTCCGAGCTGTTCATCGGCTTCCTGATAACCGCCGGCTTCGGCTTCACCGCCGTCCTGCGCGCCGGTCTCATCAAGCAGCTCTCGACGCTCACCGCCAAACACCGCAACGTCACGATGGCCGCCGCCTTCGTCGCGGCGATCTGCTTCCCCTTCACCCAGAGCAACGACCAGTACGCCCTCATCGGCGCGAACATCCTGATCTTCGCCACGGTCGCCCTGGGCCTGAACGTGGTCGTCGGCCTCGCGGGCCTGCTCGACCTCGGTTACGTCGCCTTCCTCGGCGTCGGCGCCTACGCCGCCGCCCTGGTCTCCGGCTCGCCGCAGTCCACCATCGGCGTCCACTTCCCGTTCTGGGCCGCCGTCCTCACCGGCGCCGCCGCCTCGCTGATCTTCGGCGTGGTGATCGGTGCCCCGACCCTGCGGCTGCGCGGCGACTACCTCGCCATCGTGACCCTCGGTTTCGGTGAGATCTTCCGCATCACCATGAACAACCTCAACGGGAACAGCGGACCCGACGTCACCAACGGATCCAACGGCATCCCCAACATCCCGGACCTGGAGCTCTTCGGCTTCAACCTCGGGCTGCCGCACGACGTCCTGGGCACCGAGCTCACCCGGTCCGGCAACTACTACCTGCTGATGCTGCTGTTCACAGCCGTCGTCGTGCTGGTCTTCCGCCGCTCGGCGGAGTCCCGCATCGGCCGGGCCTGGGTCGCCATCCGCGAGGACGAGACCGCCGCCACCGCCATGGGCATCAACGGCTTCCGTCTCAAGCTCCTCGCCTTCGCGCTCGGCGCGTCCCTCGCCGGCCTCGCCGGCACCGTCCAGGCGCACGTGTCCTACAGCATCACGCCGGAGCAGTACCAGTTCGCCGGTTCCGTGCCGCCCAACTCGGCCTTCCTGCTCGCCGCCGTCATCCTCGGCGGCATGGGAACCATCAGCGGTCCCCTCATCGGTGCCGCACTGCTCTACCTCATCCCGGCCAAGCTCCAGTTCATGCAGGAGTACCAGCTGCTGCTCTTCGGCTTCGCGCTGATGCTCCTGATGCGCTTCCGGCCCGAGGGCCTGGTCGCCGACCGCAGGAAGCAGCTCGAGTTCCACGAGACCGGACAGCTCGACGTACCGGAGGACAAGCCATTGCCCGAAGGCGCGACCGGCGTCGCCAAGGCAGGGGCGTGACCGCCATGACAACCACCACGACCACGACGACCACCACGAGCACGGTGCTCGACGCCAGCGGCGTCACCATGCGCTTCGGCGGACTCACCGCCGTACGCAGCGTCGACCTCACCGTGGGCAGCGGCGAGATCGTCGGACTCATCGGCCCCAACGGCGCCGGGAAGACGACCTTCTTCAACTGCCTGACCGGTCTGTACATCCCGACCCAGGGCACCGTCACCTACAAGGGCACCGTCCTTCCGCCCAAGCCGCACCTGGTCACCCAGGCCGGCATCGCGCGCACCTTCCAGAACATCCGGCTCTTCGCCAACATGACCGTTCTGGAGAACGTGCTCGTCGGCCGCCACACCCGGACCAAGGAAGGCCTCTGGTCGGCACTCCTGCGTCTGCCCGGCTTCAAGAGGGCCGAGGAGGAGTCGCGCGAACGGGCCATGGAGCTCCTCGAGTTCACCGGACTCGCCGCCAAGGCCGACCATCTCGCCCGCAACCTGCCCTACGGCGAACAGCGCAAGCTGGAGATCGCCCGCGCCCTCGCGAGCGAACCCGGCCTGCTCCTCCTCGACGAGCCCACCGCCGGCATGAACCCGCAGGAGACGCGGGCCACCGAGGAGCTCGTCTTCGCCATCCGTGACAAGGGCATCGCCGTCCTCGTCATCGAGCACGACATCCGGTTCATCATGAACCTCTGTGACCGTGTCGCCGTGCTCGTCCAGGGCGAGAAGCTCGTCGAGGGCCCCGCCGAGGTCGTCCAGGCCGACGAGCGCGTCATCGCCGCCTACCTCGGCACGCCCTTCGAGGACGCCCCCGGCCAGGAGGAGGTCGCCGAGGTCGAGGCCGCCGAAGCCGAAGCCGCCGGGCACCGCACCACAGAAGGGGACGCCAAGTGACCGCACTGCTCGAGGTCGAGGACCTCAGGGTCGCGTACGGCAAGATCGAGGCCGTCAAGGGCATCTCGTTCAAGGTCGAGGCCGGCGAGGTCGTCACCCTCATCGGTACCAACGGCGCCGGGAAGACCACGACCCTTCGGACCCTCTCCGGTCTTCTCCAGCCGCTCGGCGGCCAGATCAAGTTCGACGGCAAGTCGCTGCGCAAGACCCCCGCCCACAAGATCGTCTCGCTGGGGCTGGCCCACTCCCCCGAGGGCCGGCGCATCTTCCCCCGCATGACGATCGAGGACAACCTCCGGCTCGGCGCGTTCCTCCGCAACGACAAGGAGGGCATCGAGAAGGACATCCAGCGCGCCTACGACCTGTTCCCCATCCTCGGAGAACGCAGGAAGCAGGCAGCGGGCACCCTCTCCGGCGGCGAGCAGCAGATGCTCGCCATGGGACGGGCCCTGATGTCCCGGCCCAAACTGCTCATGCTCGACGAACCCTCCATGGGCCTCTCGCCGATCATGATGCAGAAGATCATGGCGACCATCCGGGAGCTCAAGAGCCAGGGCACCACCATCCTGCTCATCGAGCAGAACGCCCAGGCCGCCCTCTCCCTGGCCGATCAGGGCCATGTCATGGAGGTCGGCAAGATCGTCCTCTCGGGCACGGGCCAGGACCTGCTGCACGACGAGTCGGTCCGCAAGGCGTATCTCGGCGAGGACTGACCGCCCACGCGACGAGGCCCGCGCCCCTGCTTCTCCGGGGGCGCGGGCCTCGTCACATGTGCCGTGCGGTGGGGTCAGCCCTTGGCGGCCTTCTTCTCCTCCGCGTCCTGGATGACGGCCTCCGCGACCTGCTGCATGGACATACGGCGGTCCATGGACGTCTTCTGGATCCAGCGGAAGGCGGCCGGCTCGGTCAGCCCGTACTCGGTCTGGAGCACCGACTTGGCGCGGTCGACGAGCTTGCGGGTCTCCAGACGCTGGGTGAGGTCGGCGACCTCCTGCTCCAGCTGCCGCAGCTCGGTGAAACGGGACACCGCCATCTCGATGGCCGGGACGACGTCGCTCTTGCTGAACGGCTTGACGAGGTAGGCCATGGCCCCGGCGTCCCGGGCGCGCTCGACGAGGTCACGCTGGGAGAAGGCCGTCAGCATGAGAACGGGCGCGATGGACTCCTCCGCGATCTTCTCCGCGGCGGAGATCCCATCGAGCTTGGGCATCTTCACATCAAGGATGACGAGGTCGGGCCGATGCTCCCGGGCGAGCTCGACGGCCTGCTCGCCGTCGCCCGCCTCACCGACGACGGTGTAGCCCTCTTCCTCGAGCATCTCCCGGAGGTCGAGGCGGATCAGCGCCTCGTCCTCGGCAATGACGACACGGGTCGTCAACGGAGGCACGTGCGACTTGTCGTCGTCTTCGACGGGCTGGGGCGACTCGGGGGCGGTCACGTGGGCTCCTTGTTGCAGGGCAGGCAGGTACTGCTCCCAAGAGCGTACCTAGCTACGGTATGGTGGACGCGCGGAGGGTCAAGGGAAACCTTGGATTCTTCGAGCCCCGGTAGCCCAATTGGCAGCAGGCAATGGATTCAAAACCCATACAGTGTCGGTTCGAGTCCGACCCGGGGCACTTTTCCTTCGATTCCAAGGTCACATAAAGCAAGCGGAGGCTCACCTTCTCGTGAACCTCAGCTTTTTGCTGCGTGTCGCGACGATCACTCACGCAGTGTGGCCGCATGTACGACATCAGCACACGCAAGCGAGCACTGGCTCTCGTTGCACAGGCTCGCAGCCTGAACTCGGTGAGCCAAGAGACCGGCATCTCACGCGCCGCGATCCGCTCTTGGCAGAGCCGCATCGAACCACTTCCCCGCATGGCCCCTCCGGACCCCGGGCCACCCGCAGATGAAGCCGCGTACGCCTACTTGCTGGGCCTGTACCTCGGTGACGGCTGCATCAGCCCTCACCCACGAGGCGGGTACTACCTGAGGATCGCGTGTGCCGACGCCTGGCCTGGCCTCATCGATCAGTGTTGCGACGCCATCAAGAAGGCACGTCCCGGAATCGGTGTCTACCGCCTCCAGAAGGAGGGCTACACCATGGTGACGAGCTACAACCGGCACTGGCCCTCTCTCTTCCCCCAGCACAGCCCCGGCAAGAAGCACGAGCGCTCCATCGCCCTCGAACCCTGGCAGCAAGCCATCGTCGACGCTCACCCCTGGGAGTTCATCCGGGGCCTCATCCACTCCGATGGTTGCCGCGTCACCAACTGGACAACCCGTCTCGTCGGCGGTGAACAGAAGCGCTACGAGTACCCGCGGTACTTCTTCACCAACTTGTCGACCGATATCGTCCAGCTCTTCACGGACACACTCGACAAGGTCGGCGTCGACTGGAAGCAGGCCAACTCACGGAACATCTCCGTCGCCCGCAAAGCCTCCGTAGCCCTCATGGACGCCCACGTAGGCCCCAAATACTGACCACCCGCTACTTGGGGCTGTCGTCCTCCCCGATGTGGTGCACCCGCACCATGTTCGTCGTGCCCGAAACCCCCGGCGGCGAGCCCGCCGTGATGACCACCATGTCGCCCTTCTTGCAGCGGCCGGAGGTCAACAGCAGTTCGTCGACCTGGTCCACCATCGCGTCCGTCGAGGCCACGGGCGGGACGAGGAAGGTCTCCACGCCCCAGGTGAGGGTGAGTTGGGAGCGGGTGGCCGGGTCCGGGGTGAAGGCGAGGAGGGGGATCGGGGAGCGGTAGCGGGACAGGCGGCGGACCGTGTCGCCGGACTGGGTGAACGCCACGAGGAACTTCGCGCCCAGGAAGTCGCCCATCTCGGCGGCCGCGCGGGCCACGGCCCCGCCGTGGGTGCGGGGCTTGTTGCGGTCGGTCAGGGGCGGGAGGCCCTTCGCCAGGATGTCCTCCTCCGCCGCCGCGACGATGCGGGACATCGTCCGGACCGTCGCCACCGCGTACTTGCCGACGCTCGTCTCGCCGGAGAGCATCACGGCGTCCGTGCCGTCGATGACCGCGTTGGCCACGTCCGAGGCCTCCGCGCGGGTCGGGCGGGAGTGGTCGATCATCGAGTCCAGCATCTGCGTGGCCACGATCACCGGTTTGGCGTTGCGCTGGGCGAGTTTGACGGCTCGCTTCTGGACGACCGGGACCTGTTCCAGCGGCATCTCGACGCCGAGGTCGCCTCGGGCGACCATGATGCCGTCGAAGGCGAGGACGATGTCCTCGATGGTGTCCACGGCCTGGGGCTTCTCGATCTTGGCGATGACCGGGAGACGGCGGCCCTCCTCGTCCATGATGCGGTGGACGTCTTCGATGTCTCGTCCGCTGCGGACGAACGACAACGCGATGACGTCGAAACCCGTCCGCAGGGCCCAGCGCAGATCCACCTCGTCCTTCTCCGAGAGGGCGGGGACGGAGACGGCGACGCCCGGCAGGTTCAGGCCCTTGTGGTCGGAGACCATGCCGCCCTCGACGACCGTGGTGCGCACGCGGGGACCGTCGACCTCGGTGACTTCCAGGCACACCTTGCCGTCGTCGACGAGGATGCGCTCGCCGGGAGCGACGTCGTCGGCCAGTCCGCCGTACGTCGTCCCGCAGGTGTCGTGGTCGCCCTCGACGCCCTCCTCCACCGAGATGGTGAAGGTGTCGCCGCGTTCAAGGAGTACGGGGCCTTCGGTGAAGCGGCCGAGCCGGATCTTCGGGCCTTGAAGGTCGGCGAGGGCGCCGATGCTCCGGCCGATCTCGTCGGAGGCCTTTCGCACGCGCCGGTAGCGCTCCTCGTGCTCGGCGTGGCCGCCGTGGCTGAGGTTGAAGCGGGCGACGTCCATTCCGGCGTCGACCAGGGCCTTGATCTGGTCGTACGAGTCGGTGGCGGGCCCCAGAGTGCAGACGATCTTTGCTCGGCGCATGGTCCGAGCCTAGGCCTTACCGACCGGTAGGGAATTGGCCGGTCATGACGACTCAACAACCTTTGCATGAAGGGTGGTTGACAAGGGTTGAAGTGTGCGCCGGGGCGCTCTGATGAGCACCCCGGGGGGCCACTTCTCAGCACTTCTCAGCACTTCCCAGCGCCCCTCAGTGCTTCTCACAGCCGGGGCGGTGCCATCGTGAAGCGGGCGTTCACCTGGGCGTGGACGCGCTGCCGTTGCGGTTCGAGGTCGAGGGGTGCGGCCGCCTCCCCGGCATCCGCGGCGTACGCCATGGACCGCATGCGGCCGGGGGCGGGTGGGTACGGC
>NZ_VJZC01000152.1 GCF_009377185.1 Streptomyces spongiae | reverse complement strand
GGGCGGCCGTGCGGGGGGCGAGGGCGGCCTTCGTCGCCGTCCGGGTGCCAGAAGGCTCTGTGGGTTCGGTCGGCTCCTCGGGCTGCGCGGGTGCCAGCTCCAGGGCGCGCTCGGCGAGTTCCGCGAGCACGGCCTCCAACTGCTCGAACCACGCCGCCACGTCCTCGTACGGCGTGGCCAGCACCTGGGCCTCGCCGAGGCGGGCGACGGGCTCGGCGAGGCGGGCCGCGAGCCGCTCGGGCGACGTGATGGCGTCCAGGTCCGCGCGCAGCGGGGCGAGGACCTGGTCCTCGAAGTCCTCGATCAGCTTGCTGACCGGGCGTGGATTGGGGACCTCAGGGGTGGGCGGCTCCTCGCCGGGCTCGCCCGGCACGGCGGGATCGGCGGTCCAGCGCCGTACCTCGTCGACGAGCTCCTTCAGCGTCGCTGGGGCCGACTTCGGCAGGGAGATCGCCGTGATCTCGTCCTCCCGGTCGACCCGCGTCGTCGCCACAGGCAGCAACTTCCGCTCGCCGCCCGCCTGTTCACCGAAGACGAAGAGCAGTTGGTCGCCGGTCTGGAGGGAGTTGGCGGTTCCCTCGACGAAGAGTTCGGAGCGGCGCTCCAGGTCCTGAGGGGTGACGAGGGAGGGGCGCCTGCGGCGGACCTTCAGCTCGTTCCAGTCCCAGCGGGCCGTGAGGTCACGGCCGGTCTCGAAGGTCTGGGACTCCTCGTCGGCGGAGGCGGGCACGCTGTGGCTGCGTGCCCCGCGCGGGATGACCACGGGCAGGGTCTCGGCACGCTGATCGCGTTCGAGGGTGTAGGCGAGGTGAGTGGCGGCGGCCACGCCGGGGCGCGGCCGGTGGCCGACGAGACGGCCGAGCAGCACCAGCGAGCGGTGTTCGTTGGCGGTGCGGATGTATGCCTCGTCGGCGATCCGCTCGGAGTGGAAGGTGAGCAGGTCACCGAGGACGGCGGTGGCGTCGAGGAGGCCGATCGCCGGGTCGTCGGGCGTGCGGACCGTGAGCCTGTTCAGAGCCGGGTACGCGGGTGAGGCGAGCCGGTCGAGGAGGGCGGCCAGGAAGGAGCCGTACTCGCCGACGCGGTAGTCGAGAGCGGTGCGTCCGGGCGGGTTGTGGAGCGGGGCGGGTGCGAGGCGCTCGTCGTGGCCGCCGCGGCAGGCGCCGCCGCAGCCGCACTCGTCCATCGGGGAATCGGTCGCGGTCATCGGGCACCTCCCAGGGATATCGCCAGCCGGCCGTTCTCCGGCCGGTCCGGGTCGTTGTCGCACGTGGCGATCTCCAGCGGGCCGAGCCGCAGCACGCCGTCCTCCCTCTCTCCGCGGTCCTGCTCGAACAGCCGCCGCAGCCGGGTCACTTGCACGCTCTCCACGCCCGGCACGGCCGCGGCGACGGCCACCAGACGGCTGAGCCGGACGGGTTCGCCGAAGGTCAGCGCGTCCGGGTGGAAGAAGCCGAGCCGCCCGTCCGGCAGCCTGCCGTTGCCGAGTACGCGGTACAGCTCGGCCAGGATCTGCCCGTGCTGGTGGCCGGGCTCGGCGCACACGGTCAGCGCGATGTCGAGCGGCACCAGCTGGGCCGGTCCCACGACGAGGTCGTGGCCGATGCGCCGGTACGCCTCCAGGGCCTGTTCGACGGCGGCGAGCAACTCGCCCGTCGGGCTGCCGGTGCCGTGGGCGTCGATCGCGATGTGGGCCTCCTGGACGCTGCCGGTCCAGCGGATCTCGGCGGCGGCGCGCTGGATGCCCGGTAGTTGGGCGGCGAGGGCCGCGTAGTCGTCGGCGGTGACGGCGCGCAGGCGGGTGCGGCGCAGGTCGAGCGGGGCCAACTGGCGTACCTGCTCGACGGGTTCGGGCTCCGTGCCACCGGTCGCGGGCAGTGGGTTGCGGACGACGGCGACGGGTGCCTCGCCGTCGCCTCCGTCCTCTCCGGCCTGTATCACCAGGTGGTTGATGGCCTCCGCCCCGACGTTGCCCGCGATGCCGCCGCCGAGCCGGTAGCGCAGGGCCAGCCGGGCGCCCGGCGTCGGTTTCGTCCCGTGCCGGCCGTCGCCGAAGCGCAGGGCGAGACGGCCGTCGTCCTCCAGTTCGCCGACGAAGTGCCGGTCGCGCGAGCCGCTGTCGAGCAGGTCACGGCGGGGCTCCCACACGGCTTCCTCGCCGTCGGCGGCACCCTCGTGGAGCCGTACGGCGGGCAGGGCGCGGCGCGGGTCCTGGGTGAGCGCGGAGGTCGCGGAGCCGCGGAGCACGGGCTCATCGGGGTGCAGCCCGGCCGCGTACGCCGGACCCCAGCTGTGGGCGATCTCCCAGGCGATGTGCGGGTCGAGGACCGTGCCCGCGCGGGCCCGTGCCGTGAGGATCTCGACGCGGCGCAGCTTGGTGTCGAGCAACTCGTCGGTGCGGTGCAGGAGTTCCCGCAGGGCACGGACGGGGTGGCGGCGGAGTTCGAGGCGTTCGAGGGTCTTCAGGCCGTAGACGACCGTGAGTTCGGCGATCTCGGCGTCACCGAGTCCGTCGCGGTCACGGGCGCTGCGCCACAGGTCGACGAGCCGCTGCCGTACCCGCCCCGGGATGGCCGCGATCCGCTCGGCCTGTCCTGCGGAGACCGTCCCCGGGTCGGGGAACGGCACCGCCTGCGCGACCGGCACCCGGCCGAGGACGGGCCGGAAGCGGGGCTGGATGCCCGGGTAGACGGACTGGGCGAGCAGTGTGCGCAGGGCGGTGGCCTGGGCGTACGCGGTGCCGGGCACGACGCGTTCGTGCCGCTGCCCGGCCCGCTCCAGGCCGATTCCGGCGCGGGTGGTGACCGGCTCGCCCACGACGTCGAACAGTTCGCGGACGTCGTCGGGGGTGAGTGCCTGTCCGTTCTCCGCCTGGTCCGTGAGGGAGTTGATGAGCCGCGCGGGAGCGTTGCCCTCCTCCGGGTCGTGGCAGCCGAAGGCCGGAGGGTCGCAAGGGGAGACGACGGCGGGTACGGGTGGCACGGTGACGGTCTCGGGGAGCTCGCCCGTGAGGGTGCGGCCGTGGTCGACGAGGACGACGTTGCCGCGGGCCAGGCTCACGTCCTGGACGGGCAGGCAGTCGCGTCCGCCCCGGGTGGTGAGGCAGAACGGGAAGCGGAGGGCGTCCTCGCCCGCCCAGGTGACCTCCAGGACCGGCTGGTCCTCGATGTGGTCGATGCCCGGGGTGACCGAGGTGACGCGTACGGCCTGGCGGTGGGCCGGGTCGGCGTCGCCGCGGGTGCCGGTGCGCGGGCCCCTGACCTCCTCCAGGACGAGCAGGTCGCCGGGCCTGAGGGCGAGTCGGCGGTCGCGGCAGGTCTCCGGGTCGGCCCACTCGTCGCGCAGGGTGGCGGAGGTGGCGCCCTTCGGGAGGGTGCAGATTTCGCCGCCCCAGGTCCACAGGCGGATCGCGTTGTGTGCGGTGCGCAGCTCAAGCGGATCGGTGGGGGCGACCGGTTCGAAGACCTCCACCGAGCCGCGTTCGTCGAGGTCGGCGAGGTCGTGGTCGCCGATGACCGTGCCGGGCTCGGGTCGGTCGTGCGGGTCGAGGGTACGGACGTCCACGGAGGCGAAGCGGTACGTGCCCGGTGCGAGGGTCCGGTCTCCGGCCGTCTCGACGGTGACGTACGCGCGGGCCGTGCAGCCGTCGTGCATCGCGTAGTCGATGAGGCGGACGTGACGCCGTACGGAGACCCGTCGGCGCGCGGTGTCGAGGTAGGCCTCCGTGGCCACCGCGTCCTGCTGGTAGCTGATCTGGTCGCCGGTGTAGGCGAGCAGCTCGACGAGTGTCATGCCCAGGTCGGCGGGGTTGCGCTCCATCCAGTCGGGTGTGGTGAGCGCGAGCCGGTCGAGGAGCAGCTTGCGGATGGTCTCGTAGTCGCGGGCCGTGTAGTCGATGACGGGCGCGTCGGGGAAGGCCGTTTCCTCGGAGGGCTGGTCCTCGCAGTCGAACGGCGTCGGGCAGTCGGGCCGGAAGGAGAAGCCGGCGCTGTGGTAGCGCTGGTCGAAGCCGCGGAAGGGTTCGGTGCCCGGGCGTCCGTACGGGTCGGCCTCCACGAGGGAGAGCCGGTAGCGGGAGGTGTCGCCTGCCCGGTCGAGGGTGACGTAGAGCCGGTCGTCGAGCTCGGGGTCCTCCTCGCGCTCCACGCTGACGTCGAGGGCGGTGATGCCGGTGATACGGCGGCCGCCGTCGACGCGGACGTTCTCGGGGCACAGGCCGTGCGGGGCCTTGCCGAGGAACGTGACGGTGAGCAGCAGTCCGTCGTCGCTGACCTCGACGGCGTCGACGCCGTTGAGCTGGGCGGCCCTGACCTTGGCCCGCCGGGAGGTGGTCGTACCGGTGGTCATGCGGCGGCCCTCCCTTCGAAGACGTCGTCGCGCCGGGCCCCGGTGGCGCGTACGACGTAACTGAGGTACACGCGGACGACATGGTCCTCGCTGACCACGTCGAGGGCCTCCACGTCGATGAGGTCGCCGAGCCAGCGCTGGAGGGATGCCTGCACGGACAGTTCGAGGGTGCTGATCAGCTCGGGGCTGTTCGGGGCGAAGACGAGGTCGAGGAGCCCGCAGCCGAAGTCGGGGCGCATGACGCGCTCGCCGGGGCTGGTGAACAGCAACTGTTCGACGAGGTCGTGGACGTGCTCGCCGTGGCCGGCGTGCGCGGTGCGTCCCCGGCGGTCGGCGCGGAAGGGGAACGCGATGTCGGTGCGGGTGACCGGCTTCGTCATCGTGTGGACACCTCCTGCTGCGCGGCGTTGACGACGGGTGGTCCCTGTGCGACCAGGGCCGCGCTGAAGCACTGGGCCGCGGAGGTGTCGAGCAGCACGGGGGCGCCCGCGACGGTGACACCGCTCGTGGAGGCGGTGAACCGTACGGACAGGCACGGCTGCGGCACACCGTTCACGGTGTGGGTGCAGCCGGCGACGGTGTAGGTGTGAGCGGCGGTGGCTGCCGCCCGGCCGCCGATCAGCACCGCCGGGGACGGCGTGTGCGCCGCTGTGGCGCGCCCCCCGTGCGGGCAGCTGATCACGGTGTCGGCGGCCAGCAGTTTCCCGGATGCCCCGGATGTCCCGGACACGTTCCTCGATCCCCCGTTTCTAGCGCTTCGGTTCCACGGTCAACTGGCCCTCATTGACGATGACCTGGTCGTTCTGGAGTGTGATCCGGGCCCTGCCGGAGGCGATGACGATCGCCCCTTCGGTGATCCGGATGTACGCCCCGTTCTTGGCCTGGAGCAGGATTCCCTCGTCGGTCCCGGCCGCGTCGTTCATCACGATCTTGTGCGCACCCGGCGTCTGCACGACGACGGGCTTGTTCGGCGAGTTGGCGGGCAGTGCGTTCTGCGCGTCCGGCGGCAGTTCTTCAGCCGTTCCGTACCAGCACCCGGTCCACACCGGGAAGCTGGGATCCCCTTGCTCGAACTCCACCCACACACCCGCGCCGGGCGGCGGCACCACGAACTGCCCCGATTGCGGCCCGGTGAACGGCAGGCAGGGCAGCGCCCACGTCGACGGCTCGTTGCCGAGGACGTCCGGGACCTCGACGGTGACGCGGCCGATGCGCAAGGGGTCGTTGTTGCTGACGACCCGGCCGCGGAACTTGCCGAGGTAGCGATTGCTGGGTGCCGCCATGGTGGGGTGCTCCTGGTAAGTGCGTCAAAAATGGCGAAAGTGTTGCAGTTACGGCCGGACGTAGTCGCTGCGGGCTTCGAGGCCCTCTCGGGAGAGGGTGAAGTTCTGCTGGTACGAGCCCGGACGCAGGTTGTGCGTCACGGACTTGACGTAGTAGTCGCCGTCGTACGCGCGTCCGGAGCCGCGTACGCCGACGAGCTGGCGGGGCTGGAGGATGTACCCGTGCCGGTTGACGTCCAGGGACCCGGACCCGGAGACGACGTCGGCGGACACGGCGGCACGGGCGAGGAGTTCGGCCTCGGCCTCCTGGCGCTGCTGCTTGGCGGTGCCGGAGAGGGTCTTGCGCTTGAGGGCGGGAGTGGGCCGCTTGCCGAGAGGCGGGCGCAGCGGACTGATGGGCGGCTGAGGCAGGAGGATGGACTGCCGTGTCTCCGGGTTCTGCCAGCGAGCCTGGGGCTCCTCACGAGCGGTCCCGTCGTACGCGAACGTCAGCTGGTCGACCGTGGAGTTGGCATCCATGTTGACGTTGAGGGCGTGCTGTCGGACGCCGAGGCGGACCTCCGGTCCCCAACGGGCGGACGACTGACCGGCGGTGGGCCCGGGCTCCAGATAGAAGGTGTAGCCGTTGGCCCGGGCGAGCTCGGTGACGTACTGCAGGTCGGTGCTGGTCTGGTAGTGCACACGCAGGTTCTGGTGGGGCGGCTGGGCGATCTTCTCCTGGTAGACGTCAGGCCGGATGCCGTAGTCGGAGTAGCGGCGGAGGATCGCGAGCACGCGCTCGGAGGGCGGCAGGTTGGGGTACGGCGCTGTGCGCTCCTCCAGGTCGAGGAGGAGGGTGAGGTCTTCGCCGGTGACGGTGAGGGTGGAGTGACCGGGCTGATTACTGGCCCCGACCTCGTGACGCACGATCAGCCCGTCGAAGAGCACGTCGGGCGTGCCCTTCACATTGACGGTGACGATGAGCCGGGTCTTGGGATCGAAGAACCCTTCGGGCAGGAGCCGTCGACTGATGATCCCGTTCTTGGTGAGGTCGAAGGCGAGCTGGAAACCACTGCGCTCGCCGGCGGTGGCGGTGATCTGCGCGGAGAGCAACGCCTCGGTGACCTCGGCGGGGACGGGCCGCGCGAGCTTGGGCCCCATGAGGAGCGTGATGTGAACGGGGCCCTGCCCCACGGGCAGATCAAACACGCCGGTCTCCTCGGCTGCCGGGGAAGCCGCCGGCGAGCGGGATGTCGATGACACGTCCGGCGTCGTCCGTCAGCTCGTTCGGGTCGAGCACGGGGTTGGCGTCGGCGATCTGCCACCACTGTCCGGGGTCACCGAAGTAGCGCTGGGCGAGAAGGTCGGGGCGCT
Source organism: Streptomyces spongiae (assembly GCF_009377185.1). GTDB lineage: Bacteria > Actinomycetota > Actinomycetes > Streptomycetales > Streptomycetaceae > Streptomyces > Streptomyces spongiae. The sequence continues at coordinate 11,978 of NZ_VJZC01000152.1, read as the reverse complement.
CGCCGGCGCCGACGGTGTGGGGCTGGGTGGTGTCGTCGGTGTGGTCGAGCGGGGGCAGCAACCGCCGCTTGGTGTACCGCACTTCGGTCCCGTCGGCCTGACGATGCACCCCGATCTCGGCATCGTGGTACCGGCTGGTGCGGGGATACGGATGGGCACCCGGTATGGCATCCAGGGCGCTCTCGTAGGGCTCGATGTCGGCCATGATGGTGTGCTCAGCCCCTTCCGCTCGGTATGCCGGTTGTTCCGGCGCCGATTCCACTCAGTCCGAGGGCGCCCAGGCTCCCGCCCCGTGCGGCCGCCGCGAGCCGCTCCTTCTGCGCGAGGTGCGCCATGTACAGATCGGCACCGCGGTGCCCGGCGGGCAGGTCGCTGACGGTGAGGATCTTCATCCCGATGCTGAGGGAGGCCCGGATCGGATTGAGATTCACGTCGAAGGCGGACTCGTTGACGGACAGCTCGGTCAGCCGCACGGGCATCACGCGCTTGCTCCCCCAGGTGAAGAGAGTGAGCGGCATCTCGATCGGGCTGATCTCGATGCTCCCCTTCTGCGACAGCCGCATCGCCGCGCGGAGTTGAGCGGTGGTGGGCTGCACGAGCATTTCGAGCGTGGCGAGCTGCGGGTGGATCCCGTCGGGCGCCGCGATCTCGAACTGATCGGTGGCATCGATCTCGGCAGTGAACTTCCAGGTCTCCTGGGCCGGCCCCTTCAGCCGCAGGGCTTCGTTCTTGTCCCCACTCCCGGCGCCTCCGGCTCCGGCATCACTGCTGTCTCCGGCGGACTGCGGGCTCACACTGCGTTCGAGCGTGTCCGGGTTGAACTGGAGCACGATGATCCGCTGGGGGGTGCCGGTGTCGGGGTTGACGACGACGATGCCGGAGCGGATGGGTTTGGGGATGTCGGCGTAGCGGGTCACAGGCGGGCCTCCAACCGGGCGGCCAAAGGCTCGTAGTCGTAGTCCGGGAAGTGGTCAGGGAGGACCTGAAGCATCGCCCTCAGGCTTTCCAGGGTGGAGTCGTACTCTCTGGCGCCCAGCGGCACGTCGGCGAAGAGGTACTGCCAGCCGGTCACGCCCTTCGTGATGACGAGGTTGTCGAGGTAGTCGCGGTAGTCCAGGTCGAGTCTGACGAAGGTGTGGAACCTGTCGAGGAACCAGATCTCCGGGCTCGAGACGCCCGGCAGGAACCTCATGGTGGCCAGTTGTCCGCCTCCGCCCCGTGAGATGTCGTCGAGGATGGAGAGTTCCGAGAGCAGCTTCTCGTCGCTCTTTTCCCAGGCGAAGTCCTTTACCGGAAGCCTGACTTCGCTGCTGGAGTCGATGTTCATGACGTTGAACTCGCCAAAGAGCGGCACATCGTGATCCGCGGCACGCCAGTGCAGGGCCTTGTACCGGTAGGGGAAGTACGCTTCCTTGAGTCTTTCGGAGAGGGGAAATCCTTCCTCAGCCATCAACTCGAAGATCCCCGTCGGATCCTTCTCCGGACCACCCGGACCTACTTCCTCGTACATGACCTCGAAGAACGGCGATTCGCGCACCTCACGGAGGGCCTGGGACAAACGACGGTCATACGGAAACATGCAATCCTCACTTTTCCTTGTGCAGCGGGTCCCAGCCGACCTTGCCCGCGGTCTGCAGCGTTCTCAGCTGGGTGATCGCGTCCTCCAGTTTGAGTAGCGTCCCCGGCCCGCTACCGTCCCGCCGTGCACGCATCGCCGTCACGAAATCTCGCAGGTTGATGAACTGTCCTCCGGACTGCTTGGAGCGCTCATCCACAATGTGCTCTCCCACCGACATGGGGACCTTGAGCCACTTTCTGATCTGCGTGGCCCCGTAGGTGTTGATCCAGAGCTTCCTCTTCTCGTCGAGCTGCGGTGGCTCGAGATCGAGGCCGAGGGATTTCGTGGCGCCCTTCCGCTGCCAGTCACTTCGCTTCGTACCAGTTCCCTTGATCTTGTTGTACTGGCCGAAGGTGGAACGTATGTATGTCGGGATGTCCGCGACGGCCCCGGAGTTGCCGAACTTCACCCTGGACTCGTACCAGATGGGTGCCTTGAACTTGTTCCCGAAGGCTTTCCACGCCGGCTCCTCGATGCCGAGTTCGAGGTCCTTGTTCACCGCGCGGCGGGCCGGCACGAGGTTGTTCTCGGTTCCCTTGCCACCGAGGCGCTCCGGGAGGAGGTGCGCCCTGACCCAGGCTCCGCCCTGCTGGAGCTTGCGCGAGGGATCCGTGATGTAGTCCCAGCCGGGCGGACTGCTGTGGGGCTTGCTGCCCTTCGTGGCGCGCCGCGCGCTGAGGAACTCGGCGCTGATCGTGTTGGCCCTGCCGCCGTGGAAATCGGGCAGTTTCGGCTTCGGCATGTCGTCGATCGCTCCCGGCGCCCCAGGCGGATTGGGGTAGGCCGACGGCTCGGACCGGGGCTCCGAATAGTCTCCGCCCAGCACGGGGCGTGACGGGTTCAGGGATGCCACGACGGTGAACGGATCTCCGCCTACGGGCGTGAGTCCGGTGAGTCGGTAGTGGAGCTTCATCGACCGCAGCAGGCCGAGGAACGGCGAGCGTGGAATACCGGGTTGCATCGCCTTGAACAGCCTGGGCCGGATACGCGCCACGATCTCGCGCAGCCGATCGTCCTTGGAGTCCCTCGAATTCTCGTCCTTCTTCGTCCGGTCCTTGTCCGGCTTGGACTTGGGCCGACCCGGACCGCGCTTGTCGGGGCGTGGCCTGGACCTGCCGGGGCCCTTCTTCTCGTCCTTGGGCCGCGGCCTGCGCGGGCCGTCCCTGTCCGGCCTGGGCCTGCGCGGGCTGTCGCCGTCCTTGCCGTCCTTGTCCTTCGGCTTGGTTGGCGTTCCCTTGCCGTCGTCCTTCGGCTTGTTCGGGTCCTTCGGCTTCGTGGGGTCCTGGTCCTTGGGCTTGCCGGGAGCGTCCTTGTCGCCGTCCTTCGGCCTGCCCGGCGCGTCCTTGTCGTCGTCCTTCGGCTTGGTGCCGGGGACGTCCTTGTCGTCCTTCGGCTTGGTGCCTGGGGCGTCCTTGTCGTCCTTCGGCTTGTCCGGCGTGCTGTCCTTCGGCTTGGGCTTCGCGTCCGTGTCCGTCTTGGGCTTCGGCTGCGGTTCCGGCTTCGGCTTGGGCTTCGGGGCCGGGGTCGGGCGCGTGTCCCGGTTGTCGCCCGGCTTCTCCTTCGCCGACCGGCCCGGCCTGTCCGCCGCGTCCGTGGGCCTCTTGCCGTCGCCGGTCCTGTCGTCCTTGGGCTTGCCCGGAGTCGTGTCCTTGGGCTTGCCCGGAGTCGTGTCCTTGTCCGGTGTCTTCGTGGTGGGCTTCTTCGGGTCCGCCTTGGGGCCGGGCTTCGCGACCGGCTTCGCGCCGGGGCCCGTGGTCTTGCCCGGCTGCGGGGCGGCGGTGGTGGGGCGTGCCGTCGGCACCGTGGACTCCGGCTTGCCGTCGGCGGGGGTCCTGTCCCTCTTGCCGCCCCTGTCGTCGGAGCCGTCGGCGGCGGGCTTCCTCCCGTCGCCCTTGCCGCCCTTGCCCTGGCCCAGCTTTGCCGCGATGTTCTTGAAGCGGCGGCCCACCTTCGCGACGTACTTGCCGATGCCTGACAGCAGGGCCTCGTAGGCCAGTTCCAACAGGGCCACGATGCCCGCCGCGACCGCCTTCGCGAACAGGATGCCCGCGCCTCCGCTGCGGACCGCCTTGAGCCAGTCGAGGACCGCGCCCATCGCGCGCAGGATCTCGCTCAGCGCGCCGATCGCCGTGCGGATGGCGTCGATGACCGCCATCACCCAGCCCGCGCCGGGGATCAGTTTGGCGATGACCTTCGTGATGACGATCTCGCCGATGATGAAGGGGAGTTGGGGGACGATGGCGTCCCAGGTCTCCTTGACTATCTGTTCGAGGGTGATGCCGCCCTTGATCAGTTTGTTGATGACAGCCTTGGGGATGCCGATGATTTCTTCGATCTTGGACTGGAACCATTCCTTGACGGCCGCCTTCACCTCGCGGAAGAGGTGGTTCTTCGCGCCGTCCACGGCGGAGTTCTTGGCGCCGCTCAGCCAGCCGCCCGGGTCGGAGAGGAAGTCGACCGCGATGAGCATGAATTCGCCGAGAGAGTTCAGCAGTCCGGCGGCGAAGTCCAGGACCGCCTTCACCGCCGCCACGATGGCCTTGACGACGTCCAGGAGGGCTTTCTTCAGGATTTCGAGGATGCTGCTCAGGAGCCTTCCGATGGCGTTCAGCAGATCACTGATGGCCTGCTTCAGCATCGTGGCGAGCCGGTTGACGAGGGCGATCGCCGCCTGGATCAGCGACGTGATCAAGTTCCGGATGCGCTTGGCCAGGTCGATGATCGCCCGCACCATCGACTTCGCGAACTCGATCAGATCCGTGATCAGGTTCTTGATCGCGTCGACGATGGCTTTGCGGGCCGCGTTGATCCAGCCCACGACGTTCTTCTTGAAGTCCTGGATGAAGGTGACAACTGCGTCGCGCGCGGCCTTGATGACCGTGACGATCGCGTTCTTGATCTCGATGACCTTCTGTTTGATCCACTCGAAGGCCTTCGTGACCCAGTTGCCCGACTCCTGGGCGGCGTCATCCTTCTTCCCGTTCGCCTCCTTCTCCGCGCTGTCGGCCTTTTCCTTGATCTTCCTATCGCTGCCGTCCTTCTCGGCATTGACCTTGTCGTCTGTCTTCTTCTCCTCGTCCTTGACGTCCTGGCGGACCTTCTCCTGCCGGCCCGTCTTCTTGTCGCCGAGGTTCTTGAGCTCCTTGTCCTGCTCCGCACGCCAGTCCTCGCGCTGGGCGCTGACCTCGGCCGTCGCCTTCTCGCGCTCGCCCGCCTGCGTCTCGGTGTTGGCCGCGATCTCCGCGTCGACCTGCTGCTTGTGCTTCGCCTGCGAGTCACGGAAGTCACGGTCCTTGGCCTGACGGCTCTCGGAGACACCCTTCTGGCCCTCGCTGAACGCCGCCTGGAACTGCGGGCCGCGCTCGTGCTCCGCGACCTCGGAGGCCGCCTCCGGCGGTACGGCACCGGTCGCACCCCCGCCCTCGGCCCCGACGCCCTCGCCGCCACCGCCGCCTTGGCCCGGCACCTTCGCGGTCAGCTGCTCCTTGGGAGCGCTGGGGTAGACCTGATCCTCGCCCATCCCCCGGCCGGCGTCGTCCTGGGCCGTTCCGATGGTCTCCTGGCCCTTGGCGTCGACGTGGCCGCCCTGTTCGCCGGAGGCCTGCTCGGCACCACCCTCCATCTCGACGCCGGGCGCGTTGCCCGCCTGGGCCTGCTTGAGCGCCTCGTCCTTCGTCGGCAGGCCGGCGAACTTCGCGGCCAACTCCTGCTCGTCCACCACGGGTTCGTCGGCGCCGAACGCGCTCGCGATCCCGTTCACGATCTTGCCGCCGATGAAGCCGAGGGCCATCTTGAACGTGTCCCAGCCGCCCGGCTCCTCGGCCTTCTCCGCCTCGATCTGGCCCTCGGGCGGCTTCGCCCCGGTGACCTCGGCGTCCTCCTTGTCCGGCTCCCGCGCCTGCTGGGCCGGATCCTGCGCGTACTGGGCCGGGGCGTCCGTCCTCGGCTTGCCCTCCAGGGTCTGCGGCGCGCCCGCCGGGCGCTGCATCGCGGGCGGGGCGGAGGCGAGCGTCTTGTGTTCGTCGCCGACCGTGCGGTCCACCGCGCCGCCCACGCCGCCCATGGCCCGGAGTGCCTTGTGCGGCTTGAGCTTCGAGGCTGTGGACAGGCCGGCCTCCAGGGAGACACCCGACAGGTTCGGGGCCGGGCCGGAGTCCTTCTTGCCCTTCCCGCGCGCCGGGGCGGCTCCACCGCCGCCTCCGCCACCACGACCGCCGCCTCCGCCCGAGGAACCACGGGACGGAGCCGCCTTGGGGACGGGCGCGGTATCCGGCGCGGTCTCCGGTGCGCCCTTCGCCTCGGGAGCGGCCTTCGGGGTGGCCTGCGGTGCGGGTGCGGGGGCCGACTCCTGTGTGGCGGGCGCCGACTTGGGTGCCGCGGCCGGAGTCTCCGTACGAGCACGGGATTCGGGCGCGCTTCCCTGCGTCCCGCCGCCCGACGTCGCCGTATCCGATGAGCCCGTGGCGCCTGTGGCTCCAGAGGCTCCAGAGGCAGGAGAACCGCCTGATGCTCCCGGTCCGCCCGTACCTCCCGCGGACCCGGCCGTGTCCTGCGCGGTCTGCGCGCTCTCCGGGCCCTGGGAGCCGGAAGCCTCCGAACCGGCGCCGCCCGCCGACTCCTTCGCTCCGTCTTTGCCCTCGGCGCCGGTCTGCGCGGACCGGCCGCCCGTCGCCTGCTGCGACTCCTTCTCCGGCGCCGCCGCGGCCTTGTCGCCGCCTGCCGCCGTGCCCTTCTCCTCCTTGGCGGCCGGTTCCTTGGCCTCACTGCCGCCCTCGGACTTCCCGTCCGCCTTGCCCGGTGCCTCCTGCACCGTCGTCTGCGCCGCGACCGCACCCACCTTCGGGTCGTCACCGGCCTTCGGGTCCCTGGATGCCGTGCTCGGTACGGCCGGCGCCGCGGCCTGCTCCAGAGCGAGACCGCCGAACCCGCCGTCGCCGGCCGGTCCGCCCTCGGTCACCGGTGCCGCCGACTCCGGCTCGTCGGAGACGTCGGACGCCTCCTCGTCGGGCTCGGCCTCCGCCGCCTCGTCCTCCGCGTCCTCCGCGTCCTCCGCGTCCCGCCGTGCCTGCACCTCGTCGGCCCTGGTGGGCGGTGGCGCCGGGAAGGAGGGAGTCGCCGGAGCGGTGGCCGGATCGAGCGTGTCCGCGGTCGGAAGGCCGGACACGTCGAGGTCCTGCTTCGGCAGGAAGTCCTCGGGCTGGAGCTTGATGTCCCAGGCGCTCGGCTCCTCGCCGCCGGCCTCGACCTCCGACTCGCTGCCCGAACCGGCCGTGTCCTCCTCGGTCTCCTCCTCCAGGTCCTCGACGTCCTGGTTGCGCTTCCCCTCCAGCGTGCCGGACCTGCTGGTGAGCTGGGTGTCCTTGCCTGACGTGGCCAGTGCGCCCTTCGGCTTCTCCTGGCCCCGCTTGTCCTGCTGCTTCAGTCGCTGGCCCGCCACCATCGCCTCGGCCGCGCCCGGCCGGTTCTTCGCGGCCGACTCCTCCTTGCTCGCGGCGGGCGTCTCCTCCTGCTCGGTGGTTTCCTTGCCGCCCTTGCCCTGGCCGCCCTTGTCCTTGCCCGCCGCATCCTGGGACTTCTTGTCGCCGCCCTGCTGGCCGACCTGCTGGCCACCCTGCTGTCCGGCCTCCGACTTCCCCCCGGATGCCGCGGACCGCTCCTTCTGGGACGCGGGCGCAGGCGCAGTCGACGCCTCCTGCCCACCACCACCACCGGCACCGGCACCGGCACCGGCCCCTGTCTCTTCCGGCCCCCGAGGCGCTCCCCCACCCTGCGGAGTCGTCCCCTGCTCCGGCGTACCACCGTTCTGTGGGGTACTCCCGGCCGCGTCCTCCTCGGCGGCCCGCTCCTTCTCCGGCCCGGGCGCGAGCCGCGGCCGCTCGTCCGCCGCCTTCCGCTCCTCCGCGTCCCGCAGCTCGTTCTCGCGCTCGGTGCGCACCTGCTCCGCGGTGTCCGGCTCGATCTGCGGGGCGTCGTGCGAGTCGCGCTCCAGGCCGTCCTCGGCGTAGTCGTCGTACGCCTCGATCTCGTCCACGAAGTCGAGCACCCGGTCGTGCTCCGAACCGAGCAACCTACTCTCGAGCCGTGCCAGGACGCTGTCGAGCAACTCGGCCGGCATGCGGGCGAGTTGCTTGCGGGTGCGCTGGGAGAGGTCCTCCGGGTCGCCGCGCAGGGAACGGACGACCGAGTTGGTCAGCCGGTCGACGAGGGTGGCGGGGTCGATCGCCTCCGCGCGGTTCCGGTCGGCGTCCACGGTGGCGTACCGCAGCCAGCCGGGCGTGGCCTGCCCCTCCTCGACCTCCGGGGCGGACTCCTCCGCTCGGGCCGACTCCGTTCGGGCCGACTCCGGACGTACGAGGTCCTGGGCGGCCGACTCCGCCTCCCGCTCGATCGCCTGCTGCGGCAGGCTCACCGCGCCCGGTTCGCGACCGGCCCGCAGGGCCCCGAGGCCGTGCGGGTTCTGGACGGTGTGCAGCAGTTCGTGGGCGAGGAGGCGGCGCCCCTCGTCCGTGCCCGGCAGATACGCGCCCTCGCGGAAGAAGACGTCCTGTCCCACCGCGACCGCGTCCGCGCCGAGCAGATCCGTCAGTTGTCCGGCGTCGCGGCCGGTGTGCAGGCGTACGCGGCTCAGGTCGTGCCCGAGCTGCTCCTCCAACTCCCTCCGCACTCCCGGGTCGAGAGGCTGGCCGGCGCCGCTGACGATGTCCTTCGGTTCCGGAGTACGGGACTTGGCGGCCTGCTCCTTGCGCTTGCGGCGGCGCTGCTCGGCCGACTGCTCGGAACGGCCCGCTTGCGTCGAGGAGGTCATCGCGTCACCTCCCCGTGTCCGCTCAGGCCCTCGTGCACCGCGCGCGCCAGTTCCTGGCCGAGGCGGCGCGCGGACAGACCGGCGGGCAGGGGAGGCAGGCCCGACAGCCCGTCCAGGGTCAGGGGGCCGTCTGCCGCCAGCGGTACACCGTGCTTCTCGACCAGCCGGGTCAGCTCGCGCTCGAATGCGGCTGAGACCCGCTCCGGGTCCACACGGAACCCGTCGAGCACGAGCTCGCCGACCTCCACCCGTATCGCCGAGGGCTCTTGGTTCACACCCATCCCCGCACCTCCGCCGGTGTCAGGGACCGCTCCAGCTTCAGGTACTCCGTACGGGCCGCGGCGAGCATGTGCCGCATCTGGAGCCGGTCGCCCTCCTCGGCCGCGAGGAAGGCGCCCGACAGGGCGATGTTGCGGATCGATCCGCCCGCGACGGTGAGCTGGGCGAGGAGCTCCGGGTCGATGTCCTTCACCGGCGCCTGCGGGGGCAGTACGCGGCGCCAGATCTCGGCGCGCTCGTGTTCGGCGGGGAAGGGGAAGTCGACGACGAAGCGGATACGGCGGAGGAAGGCGTTGTCCAGGGCCTTCTTCATGTTGGTGGTGAGGATGGCGAGGCCGCGGTAGGCCTCCATCCGCATCAGCAGATAGCTGACTTCGAGGTTGGCGTACCGGTCGTGGCTGTCCTTGACCTCACTGCGCTTGCCGAACAGGGCGTCGGCCTCGTCGAACAGGAGCAGTGCGCCGCCGCGTTCGGCCGCGTCGAAGACCCTGCGGAGGTTCTTCTCCGTCTCACCGATGTACTTGCTGACCACCTGGGACAGGTCGACGATGAACAGGTCCAGCCCGAGTTCCTTGGCCATGACCTCGGCGGCCAGCGTCTTGCCCGTACCGGAGCCTCCCGCGAAGAGTGCGGTGACGCCGAGGCCGCGACGCAGGGTCCCGGCGAATCCCCACTCCTGGTGGACCGTCGGGCGCTGCCGCACATGCGCCACGATCTCGCGCAGCACGCTCGTCTGCCGGTCGTGCAGGACCAGGTCGTGCCAGCCCGCCTGGGGTTCGATGCGGCGGCCCAGCTCGTCCATGCCGATCCGGGCCTCGTCGAGACCGGCGCGCCAGGCGAGTCCGGCGGCGTCGAGGTCGTCCTCGTGGGGCAGGTCGCGGCGTACGGAGGCGGCAGCGGACCGTACGACGTGCGGCGGCAGCTGGAACTGGGCGACCAGGGAACGGAGTTCGGCGTCGGCCAGGTCGGTGACGTCCTCGAACGCGGCCGCCCAGAGGCCCAGTTGCTCCTCGTCGTCCAGGCGCGGCACGGCCACGCGGGCGCCGTGCGGTCGTTCCGAGCGCAGTGGGTCCTCGCTCGACACCACCAAGGGTACGGCGGCGCCGGCCAGGAACGCCTCGGTCGCCGCCCGCTGGTCGCGGTCGAGCTCGCCCACCTCGACGAGCAGCGCGGCCGGCAGCAGGATCGCCTCGCGCTGCCACAGCCGGGCGAGCCGGTCGCGTTCGACGGGGTCGGTCGGGACGTCCTCGGCGCCCATCGTGTAGAGCCCGAGCCCGGAGCGGGCGGCAGCGGCGGCGGCGATGTCGGCCCGGCTGCGCAGGTCGCCGCCGGTCACCTGCACCAGCAGCGGCGCGCCGGGGCTCGCGGACGCCGTCCAGCCGGTGGCGACCCGGTTGGCGGCCAGGTCGTACGACGGCGGCAGCGCGTCCGGCACCGGGGTGCGGCGCAGCTGGCCGTGCAGCCGGACGTCCAGGTAGGGCGAGTCCAGCAGGAAGTGCAGGATGCGTTCGTCGAGACGGAGCCGGGACGTCGTCAGGCGTGACTCGTCGTCCAGCTCGATGATCCGCCAGCGCCGCAGGGGTGCCACGGGAGTGAGCGCGCTCCAGTGCGGCTCGGCCAGCGCGGCCAGGGCGAGCGAGAACGTGGGGTGCGCCCGCTCGCGGTCACCGCAGGCGGCGGCGCAGCGGGCCGCTGTGGTGGGTTCCAGTTCCTGGGCGGCGGTGAGGAGGACGAGGTCGCGTTCGAAGGGGGTGAGACCGAAGCAGGCGGCGAGGGCGTCGAGCGGGGCGGTTCCGGGTCCGGCGACCACGGGCACGCCGTCGGGGCTCGTCGGACCCGCTGTTTTCTCGGGGTCGCTGTGGGCCTCGGGGTCGCTGTGGTCCCCGGGTTCGCTGTCGTCCCCGGGGGCCGTGCGTGCCGCGTGGGCGTCGACACGGGCCAGGACGCGGTGGATCTCCGCGGTCAGCGTCACGCCTGTGCCCCGCGCGTCCGCGCCGTCGCCCGGCTCGTACGTTCCCATGTCCTCACCTGCCCCCGTCGTCCCCATGGCGTCTCAGTTCTCCGTACGGTCGTCGCCGCCCGGGCGGGTGGCGGGCTCGCTGTCGGTCTTGGGCCTGCTCGGCTGCGCCTGCTTGCGTGAGCGTGCCGGGGCCTTGGTGACGGTCTTGGCCGCGGTCTTGGCCGCGGTCTTGGCGGTAACCGTCTTGGCGGTCGCCGTCTTGGCCGGGGGCTTCGCCGTGGTCCTCTCGGCGCTCTTCTGGGTCGCCTTGACCGCTGTCCTGGCGGGAGCCTTGACCGGGGCTTCGGTGGCTGCCTCGGGGGGCGCGGCGGCCTCCCCCTTCGCGGTCTCCTTCGCCCCCGGCGGCACCGGCGCACCCGGCGCACCGAACGGCAGCACCCGTACGTCGCTCCGCTCCACCGGCTTCGTCGGCACCGGCGTCTCCTGGCCTTCGATGAAGACGAGTGCGGCCTGGTACACCACCGAGAGGGCGTACGGCGTCTGGTAGAGCATCCCCCACAGCTTCGAGGTCTCGTCGATGTCCATCACCGTCGGTGTGAACCGCACGCGCTGCGCCGCCTCGGCGAGGTCGCTGCCCGCCAGGTAGGGCTTCTCACCGGCCCGTTCGATGACGTCCTTCGGCAGGATCGGTGTCTCGTGCAGGGTGCGCACCACGGCGCCGATCAGCCGCTGTCCGACCAGCTCCGACTCGTCGCCGTACGCGCTGATCAGATAGTGCAGGTCGAGGGCGGCGGCCGGTCGCTTGCGCAGGGTGCCGTCGGCGGCACGGGTCGGCAGGTCGTTGTTGCGCTGCGAGACGTTGGGCGTGACCTGGTAGCAGAACACCGAGATGGTGGGCTCGGCCGGCGGCTCCGCCGGTGGTTTGCCCAGTTCCATCTTGACGGCCTCGTCGAACTCCGGTCGCAGATGTGACGCGATCAGCACGGAGAGGGCCTGGGTGACATGGGCGATGGCGAGTGCGTTGCTCATGACGTCGGTTCCTCAGTCCCTCTGCTCGCTCTGCTCCAGTTGGTCCGGCTCATGTGCGCCCCCGTGCCAGGTACTCGGCGAGGCTCACGGTCGCCTCCGGGCGGCCCGGCGGCTCCGTGCGCCGTCTGCCGCCGCCCGGCGTGGGCGACGACGCCGTCACCTCGAGCCGCCCGATCTGCACCTGGACCACCTGCTCCGGCGAGCGTCCGGGCCGCCGGGCCGCGGCCTGTCGTACGGCGTCGCGTGCTGCCGCCGTGTCCGCCGCGCTGGGACGCAGTGCGGCGGAC
>NZ_VJZC01000151.1 GCF_009377185.1 Streptomyces spongiae | reverse complement strand
GGGAACTGCGCGACCAGCCACACCCAACCCGCAGCCAACCCACCCACGCCAGATACCCACCTACCTAGTCGTCCAGCGCGTGGAGCTGGTCCAGGAACCATCGGGTCGGCGGGAGCGCCGTCGCCCCGGCGGTGAGCCGCTTCGTGCGTTCGGCCCGCTCACCCGGAGACATCGACAGCGCCTCATGGAGAGCCCGCGCCGTACCCGAGATGTCGTACGGGTTCACCACCACCGCGTCATCACCCAGCTCCTCGTGCGCCCCCGCCTCCCGCGACAGCACCAGCACGCACCCCTCGTCGGAGACGACCGGCACCTCCTTGGCGACCAGGTTCATCCCGTCCCGGATGGGGTTCACGAGCGCCACGTCGGCCACCCGGTACGCCGCCAGCGAGCGCGCGAAGTCGTCCTTCAGGTGCAGGACCACGGGCGTCCAGTCCGCCGTCCCGTATCGGGAGTTGATCTCGGACGCGACGCGCCCCACTTCGTCCATGTAGTCCCGGTACACCTTGAGGTCCTGCCGGGACGGGTACGCCAGCGCCACATGGACGACCCGCTCCCGCCACGACGGCTCGTCCTCCAGCAGCTGCCCGTACGCCAGCAGCCCCCGCACGATGTTCTTGGACAGCTCCGTACGGTCCACCCGCACGATCGAGCGGCGCGGACTCCCGTCCGGTGCCGTACCGATCTGCTCCCGCAGCGAGCCGATCCGCTCGTCCACGTCGGATTCATGGGCACGCGCCCGCAGGAAGTCCGCGTCCGCCCCCAGCCCGTGCACCCCGATCCGCGTGCCCGAGGGGATGCCGGGTCCCAGTACGGCGTGACAGCAGTCCGTGAAGGCGTCCGCCCAGCGCTGCGTCAGGAACGCCGCCCGGTCCGCGCCGAGGATGCCGCTGAGCACCTTCGCCGCGATGTCGTCGGGCAGCATCCGGAAGTACTCCGGCGGTGCCCACGGCGTGTGGGAGAAGTGGCCGATGCGGAGGTCGGGGCGCAGTTCGCGCAACATCCTCGGGACCAGGACCAGGTGGTAGTCCTGGACCAGCACGGCCGCGCCCTGGGCCGCCTCCTCGGCCAGCGCCACCGCGAACGCCCGGTTGTACGCCTCGTACGACGCCCACTGCCGCCGGAACTCCGCGTCGAAGACCGGCTCCAGAGGGGTCTGGTACAGCATGTGGTGCACGAACCAGAGCACCGAGTTCGCGATGCCGTTGTACGCGTCCGCGTGCGTGTCGGCGTCGATGTCGAGCATCCGTACGCCGGGTTCGCCGACCCCGCGCCGTACGGCCTCGCGGTCGCCGTCGCTCAGCGCCGAGCACACCCACATCGCGCCGGCCTCCGGGCCGATCGCGGACAGCCCCGAGACCAGGCCGCCTCCGCCGCGCTTGGGCGCGAGCTCGCCGGTCTCGTCGAGGGTGTACGAGACCGGGCCGCGGTTGGACGCGACGAGGATCTGGGCGCCGTTGGTGGGAGCGGAAGCCATGCTCGTCAACTTAGCCCTCCGGGGAACCGCTCAAACGTGCGGTGCCGCCGCGTGGCCCAGGGTGCCTAAGGGGTTGGGGGTGCTGTTGGTGCGCGGGTGCCGGTGCGTCGTGGCTTGTCGCGCAGTTCCCCGCGCCCCTTTCGATCACGCCGCCTTTCGTTCCACGTACTCCTCGATTTCCGTCATCGGTGGCCTCTCCTCCGTGTCCACCGAGTGCGTGCGCGGCTCGAAGCCCTGAGCGCCCCGCTCGAACTGGGTCAGGGCTGGGCGGATCATGTGGCCACGGGCCAGGCGGAGCTGGGCCGTGCGGTAGATCGCGGCGGACATGCGGCCGAGGGCCTGGCCGTCCTGGTGGCGGTGTTTGCGGACGCCGACGTCGACCTGGGCGAGGGCGTCCAGGCCCACCAGGTGGAGGGCGTCGACCAGCATGCCCAGTTCGACGCCGTACCCGACGGGGAAGGGCAGCCGCTCCAGCAGGCTGCGGCGCGCCGCGTACTCGCCGCCCAGCGGCTGGACGAAGCCCGCGAGCTGCGGCCAGTGCATGTTGAGGAGGGGGCGGGCCATGAGTTCGGTGACCCTGCCGCCCTGCCCGGCGGCGCCGCCCAGCGGGCGGTCGTACATCGCCTTGACCAGGTCGACGCCCGGGTCGGTGAGCAGCGGGCCCACGATCCCGGAGACGAAGTCCGACGAGAACTCCTTCAGGTCCGCGTCGACGAAGCAGACGATGTCCCCCCGGGTGACCAGCAGGGAGCGCCACAGGACCTCGCCCTTGCCGGGCACGGCCGGGATGCGGGGGAGGATCGCGTCACGGTGCACCACCGTCGCGCCCGCGGCGGCGGCCACCTCCGACGTACGGTCCGTCGATCCCGAGTCGACGACGACGATCTCGTCGACGAGCGGGACCTGGTGGACGAGGTCATGACGGATGGCCGAGACGATCTCGCCGACCGTCTCCTCCTCGTTGAGCGCGGGCAGCACGACACTCACCGACTGGCCCGAGGACCGTTTGGCGGCCAGGACGCGGTGGAGCGGGCGATCGGTCACGGACCAGGAGTGTGTGCTCAGCCAGCGCTCGACTTCGTTCAGCACGGTCTGCGGCTCCTCACTCTTCGACCACGGTAACTCTTGTGTGATCCATCTCGCGGTACGGACGGCTGGCTCAACTGTCCTGGCCTTCGGTTACAGTCTTGAACAACGCGGATGACCATCACATTGCGGGGTCGCCGTCCCGTTTCAACGATCAACAACCGCATACAACAACCGCAGACACAACCGCATACCGCTCATCCAGAGGGGCAGAGGGACACGGCCCGATGAAGCCCCGGCAACCCTCCAGCCGGTCTGACCACATCGTTGTGGTGAGGCTCCCGGCTAGGGAAGGTGCCAAATCCGTCTCATGGCGAGATGCGTCGTGAGGAAGATGAGGAGAAAGGGCCTCGCCTCATATGGCTGCGCAGACTGTTGAGAACACCACCGACTCCACCGTGGACCTCGGTCCCGCCGCGGCGCTGAGCTGTCGCGAGTGCGGTCACCGCGTACCCCTCGGCCCGGTCTTCGCCTGCGAGGAGTGTTTCGGTCCGCTGGAGATCGCGTACGACTTCTCCGCGTACGAGACCGAAGAGCTCCGCAAGCTGATCGAGTCCGGCCCCGCCAGCATCTGGCGGTACGCGCCCCTGCTGCCCGTCCCGGCCGACGTGGCCGACAAGCCGAACATCAACCCCGGCTGGACCGCCCTCGTCAAGGCCGACAACCTCGCGCGCGAGCTCGGCGTGACCGGCGGGCTGTATGTGAAGGACGACTCCGGCAACCCGACGCACTCCTTCAAGGACCGGGTCGTCGCCCAGGCCCTGGAGGCCGCGCGCGCCTTCGGCTTCACCACCCTCTCCTGCTCCTCGACCGGAAACCTCGCCGGTGCGGTGGGCGCTGCCGCCGCGCGTGCCGGGTTCCGTTCCTGTGTCTTCATCCCGCACGACCTGGAGCAGGGCAAGGTCGTCATGGCCGCTGTCTACGGCGGTGAGCTCGTCGGCATCGAGGGCAACTACGACGACGTGAACCGTTTCTGCTCCGAGCTCATCGGCGACCCGGCCGGCGAGGGCTGGGGCTTCGTCAACGTCAACCTGCGGCCGTACTACGCGGAGGGCTCGAAGACGCTGGCGTACGAGATCTGCGAGCAGCTGGGGTGGAAGCTCCCCGACCAGATCGTCGTTCCCATCGCCTCCGGCTCCCAGCTCACGAAGATCGACAAGGGGCTGCAGGAGCTGATCAAGCTCGGGCTCGTCGAGGACAAGCCGTACAAGATCTTCGGCGCGCAGGCCGAGGGCTGCTCGCCGGTGTCCGTCGCCTACAAGGGCGGCCACGACGTCGTCCGGCCGCAGAAGCCGGACACCATCGCCAAGTCGCTCGCCATCGGCAACCCCGCGGACGGTCCCTACGTCCTCGACATCGCCCGGCGGACGGGCGGGGCCGTGGAGGACGTGACGGACGAGCAGATCGTGGACGCGATCAAGTTGCTGGCGCGGACGGAAGGCATCTTCGCGGAGACCGCCGGTGGTGTGACGGTCGGCGTCACCAAGAAGCTGATCGAGGCCGGGGTCCTCGACCCCACCTTGACGACTGTCGTCCTCAACACCGGTGATGGTCTGAAGACGCTGGATGCCGTTGCCGGTACCGGGATGACGGCCACCATTCGTCCCAACCTTGACTCGTTCCGTGAGGCTGGACTGGCATAGGCCCAGTTGTTGTTCGTCTGCGGGCCGGTGGGGGCTGGTCGCGCAGTTCCCCGCGCCCCTTACGGGGCGCCACGCACCCGACCGGAGGTCCCACCCCATGAGCGTCAACGTCCGCATCCCCACCATCCTGCGCACCTACACCGGCGGTCAGGCCGAGGTGGCCGCTGAGGGGGCGACCCTCGCTGAGGTCATCGCCGATCTGGAGAAGAACCACACCGGCATCGCGGCCCGGGTCCTGGACGACCAGGGCAAGCTGCGCCGGTTCGTGAACGTGTATGTGAACGACGACGACGTCCGCTTCGAGCAGGGCCTGGAGACGGCGACCCCGGACGGGGCGGGCGTGTCCATCATCCCGGCTGTCGCCGGAGGCTGAAACGAACCGGTTGACCGACTGAATATTACCTTCGGTAACATCGGTCACTGAGAGTTCATCGAATGGCCCCCTCCGTGAGAGAAGCGGAGGGGGCCATTCTCTATGGTTGAGCACGGTACAGTTGGGGAACCCGGTTGGATCCAGGCTCCGGTTTCATGCCGCGTGCATATGAGTTCCTGCCGCGCGCCCGATATGAAGTAGCCAAAGTGGGCGAGGCTTTTAAGCCTTATGTTCCTTTTGCGGGGCCCGACTTGCCCCGAATCCGGGCGAATTCTCCGTACATTCCCGACCGGCCGTGTCCAGATTTCTCGTCCGATTGACCTGTTGCAGACGGCAGTTGGACAGATACATTCAGCCGCGGTCGACGCGTTCCGGCGCACACCCCCAACCGTTGGGGGGTGAGGTCTGACCCGGATCCGCGAAGTGTGGATCTGTGCAAGGGCCAGTAATAGGGGAGTTAGGCATGGCTCAGGGCACCGTCAAGTGGTTCAACGCGGAGAAGGGGTACGGCTTCATCGCGGTCGACGGTGGTGCGGATGTATTCGTCCACTACAGCGCGATTCAGATGGACGGCTACCGCACCCTGGAAGAGGGTCAGCGGGTCGATTTCGAGATCTCGCAGGGCCAGAAGGGGCCGCAGGCGGACATGGTCCGTCTGGCGACCGGCTGAAGCACGCGCCGACTGAAACGCCAGCGACGTTCTTCGTTTCTTCTTCGAGGGGCTCGTATCCCGTGGGGAGTTCTCCCCTGGGCTACGGGCCCTTCGGCCTGTCCGGGGGCGGGCGGAGCCGGGTCGGGGCGGGACCGGCGTACGCGGGCGCACGGGTGCGTTCACCTGCGGATCATCCACAGGCGCTTGCGCCCACCCGTCGCCCGACCACCGCCCCTCAACGGGCTCGCTGCGCGAGCGCACCTTGCACTCGGGTGGGTCGAGTGCTAATCATTGGCGTTAGCACTCTGAAGGTGAGAGTGACAACGAGGACCGGGTCGGTGAGGCCCGCCAGCCGGGTGGGGCAAGGAACCACAGGCAGGCGAGCCGTCCGTCGCGGGCGCCAGCGCGGTCCGGAGCAATCCACCCCAGTCCGGGAGGACCACTTCACATGGCCAAGATCATCGCGTTCGACGAGGAGGCGCGGCGCGGCCTCGAGCGCGGCATGAACCAGCTCGCGGACGCCGTCAAGGTGACGCTCGGCCCCAAGGGTCGCAACGTCGTCCTCGAGAAGAAGTGGGGCGCCCCCACGATCACCAACGATGGTGTGTCCATCGCCAAGGAGATCGAGCTCGAGGACCCGTACGAGAAGATCGGCGCCGAGCTGGTCAAGGAAGTCGCCAAGAAGACGGACGACGTCGCCGGTGACGGTACGACCACCGCGACCGTTCTCGCCCAGGCCCTGGTCAAGGAGGGCCTGCGCAACGTAGCCGCCGGCGCCAACCCCATGGCCCTCAAGCGCGGTATCGAGAAGGCCGTCGAGGCCGTCTCCGGTGCGCTGCTGGAGCAGGCGAAGGATGTCGAGACCAAGGAGCAGATCGCCTCCACGGCCTCCA
Source organism: Streptomyces spongiae (assembly GCF_009377185.1). GTDB lineage: Bacteria > Actinomycetota > Actinomycetes > Streptomycetales > Streptomycetaceae > Streptomyces > Streptomyces spongiae. The sequence goes on along the minus strand of NZ_VJZC01000151.1, from coordinate 12,848 downwards.
TCTCCGCCGCCGACACCCAGATCGGCGAGCTCATCGCCGAGGCGATGGACAAGGTCGGCAAGGAAGGCGTCATCACCGTCGAGGAGTCGCAGACCTTCGGTCTGGAGCTGGAGCTCACCGAGGGCATGCGCTTCGACAAGGGCTACATCTCGGCGTACTTCGCCACCGACATGGAGCGGATGGAGGCGTCGCTCGACGACCCGTACATCCTCATCGCCAACTCCAAGATCGGCAACGTCAAGGACCTGCTCCCGCTCCTGGAGAAGGTCATGCAGTCGGGCAAGCCGCTGCTGATCATCGCCGAGGACGTCGAGGGCGAGGCCCTGTCGACCCTGGTCGTCAACAAGATCCGTGGCACCTTCAAGTCCGTCGCCGTCAAGGCCCCGGGCTTCGGTGACCGCCGCAAGGCCATGCTCGGCGACATCGCCATCCTCACGGGCGGCGAGGTCATCTCCGAGGAGGTCGGCCTCAAGCTGGAGAACGCCGGTCTCGACCTGCTGGGCAAGGCCCGCAAGGTGGTCATCACCAAGGACGAGACCACCATCGTCGACGGTGCCGGCTCCTCCGACCAGGTCAACGGCCGCGTCAACCAGATCCGCGCCGAGATCGAGAACAGCGACTCGGACTACGACCGCGAGAAGCTGCAGGAGCGCCTGGCGAAGCTCGCCGGCGGTGTCGCGGTCATCAAGGCCGGTGCCGCCACCGAGGTCGAGCTCAAGGAGCGCAAGCACCGCATCGAGGACGCCGTTCGCAACGCGAAGGCGGCCGTCGAGGAGGGCATCGTCGCCGGTGGTGGCGTGGCCCTGCTCCAGGCCTCCCAGGTCTTCGAGAAGCTGGAGCTCGAGGGTGACGAGGCGACCGGCGCCAACGCCGTGAAGCTCGCCCTGGAGGCCCCGCTCAAGCAGATCGCGGTCAACGGCGGTCTCGAGGGTGGCGTCGTCGTGGAGAAGGTCCGCAACCTCCAGGTCGGCCACGGCCTGAACGCCGCGACCGGTGAGTACGTCGACATGATCGCCGAGGGCATCATCGACCCGGCGAAGGTGACCCGTTCCGCGCTGCAGAACGCCGCCTCCATCGCCGCGCTGTTCCTCACCACCGAGGCCGTCATCGCCGACAAGCCGGAGAAGGCCGCCGCGCCCGCCGGTGGCGGTATGCCGGGCGGTGACATGGACTTCTGATCCGGTTCTCCGGATCGGCCCGTCCGTCCAGTACCGAGGGCGGCACTCCCTGGAAACAGGGGGTGCCGCCCTCGGGCGTTTTCCTGGCCCCTTAGAGGCCCTTGCACCCCGGTGCCGTCAGCGCGGCGACGCCAGCCAGTCGGCGACGCGCCGCGCGTCCTGCGGAGCACAGGGCTTCATGGCCAGGAGGCGTTCGGGGCGCAGGAGGAGCCCGCGGTGGGCCGGTGTGGTGTGGGCGGTGGCGAGGAGCCAGCCGGCGAGGGCGTGGCGGTCGTCCGGGGCGCGGCGCAGGTCCTCGGCGTAGAGGCGCAGAGCCTCGCGGTGGGCGCCCGTCGCGAGGTGGTCATCGGCGGTGACGGACGTGCGGGGCGGCGAGCAGTAGAGGGAGAAACGGGAGTCGGCCCAGTACGGGTGCTCGGCGGTCAGCTCCGGCCGGTGGAGGGAGGACGGCGGGGGCGCGAGGCCGTCGTGGAAGGCGCGGGTGAGGACCGACCGTTCCTCTTCGCCGCATTCCAGGTTGCGCAGGCGCCATTCGACCAGGTGGCTGAGGGCCGCCGCACGGGCGCGGGCGGCGATGCCGGGATCGACGGGCTCGCGGAGCCAGGCGTCGAGGGTGGCCGCGAGGCCGTGCAGAAGGCGTCTGCCCGGTGCGGTGAGCCGGGCCCGGGTCAGCAGGGTGCGGACGACGAGCCGGGTCTGGAGGCGGCGCAGGGCGAAGTGGAACGCCGCGAGGTCGGGGTCGGCGGTCTTGTCGGCCAGGCGGTCGCGCCAGAAGCCGGTGACGCCGGTGAAGGCGTAGGCGCCGTGCAGCAGTCCGGTGAGGTGGCGGGGGTCGGGTCGCCAGGGCGCGTAGTGGGTTTCCGAGCCGTCGTCGTGCAGGAGCGGGAAGAGGTGCAGCAGGGCCGCGAGTTTGCTGTGCTGGAACTCGTGCACCATGGCTTCGGCGAGGGTCAGGCCGTCCGCCGGTCTGGAGATGACCATGGATCCGAAGGCGTCTCCGGTGGTCGCGCTCATCAGCGGTCCCTGTTCGGACGCCGACCCCGGGTCCGGTTCGGCCCAGGGGACGATACGGCGTACGTGCTCGACCCGGAGCCGCCCCGGCCCGTCGGCCGGTGTCCGCAGGATGTCCGTGGCCTCCCCGAACAACCGCTGCCACGCGGCTGTCTCGGAGTCGTCGAGCGGCCGTGGGACCACGGGCTCGTCGAGGTCGCGGTAGGGATCGAGGTCGTCCAGCCAGGTCGTCGTACCGGGAAAGCCGCGCAGGGGTCTGAAGCGGGTGCTCCGGGTGTCGTCGCCGTCCAGCGGGCGGAAGCCGACCGTCCGTCCCGCGCTGGTGAGGTGGAGGTCGGGACCGCGCAGCCGCGCCGTGGCGACGGCGAACCCGTCGGGGCCGCCGTCGATCCGGGCCAGTCCCAGGGTGGGCAGTGCCAGCGCGCCGTCCCACACCGGTACGGCGAGGTCGGCGTCCAGCCCGGCCCGTAGGCGAGCGACCAGGCACACGGTGAACAGGTGCCCTGCGTCCACCCACAGGGGCGGTCCGTCCGTGGTGCCGTGCAGTCGGCGCAGCATGTGTGCGATCCAGCAACCGACCTGAGGGCTCATCAGCAACGCGTCGAGGGAGTCGGGTTGGGCTTCGGCCGCCTCCGCGATCAGCCGCCAGGCGGTCTGGGCCGAGCCCAACTCACCGAGGATGTCCGGCTGTTCGTCGAGCCGGTCGAGCAGTTCACCCAGCAGCATCAGACGACGGGTGCGTTCGGCCCGTACGAGAAACCCGACGGCCTCGCGTGAGCCACCTCCCGAGGCGAGCTCCTCGAACCAGGAAGCGGGCATGCGTAACCGTCGGTCGTGCTGCCCCGAGGTCATCTACTCGGCCCTGCCCGGAGGGTTCGGATTGCCCATGGCGTTACTGCGGGCGCGCCGCGTCTGGGCCAGCAGTCGCTCGCTGCGCAGGGGCACGGGGACGCCACGCAGTGCGGCGAGGCTCACTCCGCTCAGGTCCGCCAGATCGGATTCCACGAGATCGGATTCCACAAGACCGGATTCCACAAGACCGGATGCCGGCGGATCGGATTCCAGCAGATCGGATTTCACGTCCGCCGGACGGTCCGTACACTCCGGAAGGTCCGCGCCTGCCCGTTCCCGCAACGTGTTTCCCCCTTCTGAGCCCCGGTCATGTGCCCCGCGTGCCATGACAGGGTCCTTCCATGATGGCGAACCCGCGGCGGTTCGGAAAGCGCAGTGATCAAGCCAGTTGATCACCCGTCAGAGGATTGTCCGAGGGCTGTCCGAGGGCCGTCCGGGCGCTGTCTGGGGCCCGCACAGGCCCGGACGGCCGCCTCCAGCGCCGCGGCCCGTGCCTCGTCGTCGTCCAGCAGGGTCACCGCGTCGTACAGCAGCCACAGTTCGCCCGGCTGCCCGGCCAGGGTCCGGATGATGCCGATGAGGTCGGTCCGGGGTCTGCTGTGCCGCCGCATCCGCTCCACGCTTCTGGTGCCCAGCTCCGTCACCATGACCTGACGTTCCTCCGGGTCCGTCATCATCGGGTAGGCGAGCAGGGCGGTGAGAAGCCGCTCCGTCGGCGGGGCGGACGGAACCGGGGTGCGGGGCGCCGTGAGGTGCTCGGTGCGTTGAGGGCTGTGGAAGGAGAGCACGGGCAGTTGCTCGGTGCGGCGCTCGGTCCTGAGCCGCTCGACCCGTTCCCGTACGTCCCGGAAGAGCGTTTCCGGATCCGGCCACGGCCCGGGCGCCTTCTCCAGCGCGCGCAGGACGCTGTCCGAGAACAGTCCGGTGCCGCGAGCCGGATCGTTGACGGCCCGCTGGCCCCGGGTCGCCGCCAGCAGCAGCGCCTGGTGGTGCGCCTGGACGCGCCGCCCCGCGGGGAGGGTCTCGACGGGCAGGGTGTGGTGGAAGCCGTAACTCTCCTCGAAGGACTGGCAGGCGTCGACGATCCAGGTCTGCCGGGCGAAGCCGGGAAGCGCGTCGCTGGCGAGCGACCTGCGCATGGACTCCAGGTCGAGGTTGCGCTTGTCGGCGGTCGTGGCGTCCGCGCAGAACAGCCGCAGGTGTTCGTCCTGGTCGAGCACGCCGTGGCCGCCCCACCACACCCACAGCGCGTCGCCGTCGAGGGCGGGCAGCCGGGAGACGAGTACGTCGCGGAGCCGGGAGTGGTCCGCGGTGTCGCCCGGAGGGGAGCCGGGAGCGGACAGCGGGTCGAGGTGGAGCAGGATGTTGCGTTCGGGCACGCCCTTGCCGAGCAGCCAGTCACGGAAGCGGAGCGCGTCGTGCGCCGGACCCGGCAGGTCCCAGGCGGGCCCTGCCGCGTAGCGCTCGATGCCCACCACGAGCGCGAAGATCCGGTCGGGAGTGATTTCGGGAGGCATCTCGGGAGAGATGCCGAGAGGGCTCCCGGGTGCGATGACGTCGTTCACGGCAGGCGCTCGGCGATCGCGCGGTAGACGGCCGGGTTGGTCCAGTAGGCGCTGTGCGAGGCGGGGAACGGCTGTCCGTTGTCCACCTCGATGTCGGAGACACGCCCGGGGAACAGCGGGGCGCCGACATATCCGAGGAGATCCCTTCGGTCGTACAGATTCAGCCATGCGGGTACGTGGTCGGGCAGTGGCTGTGGATGGACGAGTCCGGGCAGGGCGCCGCTCTCGTAGAGGAAGGGTCCCTGCGACCCCACGGTGACCAGAAGTCGCACCTGGGGCAGGGGGGTGGTGATCAGCGTGTCGAGGCCGATGATCCCACCGAGGCTGTGGCCGACGACGATCACGGGCGGCTCCAACTCCTCGACCAGGTCGCGCAGTCCCCGCCGCAGGGGTTCGCCGCGGGCCAGGTACAGCATGATGTCGGCGGCCGCCGGGTGGGTGGCCTCGGTCAGCGCGCGCCTGCGCCGTACGGCATGACGGGAGGCGAGCCGCAGCGCGGGGCGGGCGACCAGGGCGCCGATGCCGCGTTCGGAGCCGTCGGGACGGGCGCCCATGCGCTGGGCGAGTGCGGCCACCGCGGCGTCCCTGGCGGTGCCGTCGGGGAGGACCGGGGCGTCGTCGGCGAGTGCGGCGGCGAAGGCCGCGGCCACGAGCGCGCGGGCCAGCAGCCGGGCGAGTTCCTCGTCGTCGGGGACGGCCGTGGCGGCCGGCCCGAGCAGCGGACTGCGGGACAGCTCGGTGACGGCTGCCGCGAGGCCCGCGCCGACGAGACCCGCACCGGTCTCGATGGCGTCCACCTGTCCGGCGAGGGCGGACAGCAGTGCGCGGGGGCGCTCGTCGGGCAGCGGGGCGCCGGGTGGGAGTTCCGCCCTCGTACGGCTGCCGGCGGCCGCGAGCGCCAGTTCCGCGAGCGGGTCGCGATAGAGCTCGGCCCAGGCTTCCACCTCGTCGCCTTCCGGCACCGATTCGCCGAGGCCGCCGCGATTCCTGCCGGTCGTGTACGGGACGGAGAGGCCGCCTGCTCCCAGTCGCGCGCCGAGTTCCTCTCCCCAGCGATACGGGGAGACATGAAGAGAAGGAGCCAACCCACCGAGTTCGGCCGAAAAACGCTCGTAGAGGCTGGAGAATCCGGGTTCCCGTACGCCCGTTCCATGAACGAACAAAACCGAGGTCATACGCCACACCCCCGTGTCACCGTGACCTGATCACAGTACATAACACAGCGTCAGCCCGGCAGTATGCTGGGCAAAGCGAACCCCTGACCCGGGTGCGCGAACCATCTGGCGCTTGGTCGTGAAGCTGTAGCGGGCCTGGCCCGGCACCGGACTCCTCAGGGGGATCACATGAGCTCTGACGCGATGATCACCCATCTCGTTGGCGCCACCGCCCTTATCGTGATCGTCGCCCACACGGCGGGCTGGCTCGCCCGCCGTCTGGGCCAGCCGACGATCATCGGGCAGCTGATCGTGGGGATCATGCTCGGGCCGACGATGCTGGCGGAGCTCTCCCCGGAACTGTCCAAGACCCTGTTTCCCCAGGAGATCGCTCCCGTCCTGACCGGGATGTCCCAGATCGCCCTCGTCCTGTTCCTCTTCGCCGTCGGGTACGAGCTCGACCTGCGGATGCTCGGCGGGCGCACCAGGACGGTGGTGGCCGTCTCCGTGGCCGCCTTCGTCGTGCCCATGGCGGCCGGGACCGGGGCGGCGGTGCTCTTCCACGATCAGTTGGCGGAGCTGGGCGCCCCCGAGGAACTGTCGGCGTCCTCGGTGCTGTTCTTCGGTGTCGCCCTGTCCATCACGGCGGTGCCGGTGCTCACGGCCATAGTGCGGGAGACCGGCCTGGCGGGCACCGTGGCCGGAACGGTCGCGGTCTCCGCGGCCGGACTGATCGATGTGATGGGCTGGACGGTCCTCGTCGGCACGCTGCTGGAGTCCGACCCGCACGGCGGGCTCTCCTGGCAGCTGCGGCTGATTCTCCTGGCGATCTTCACCGCGGTCATGCTGCTGTGCGCCCGGCCGGTGCTGCGCCGGCTTCTGTGGCGTCCGCAGGTCGAACCGTCGGTGCGGCTGGCCCTTCTGGTGGGTTTCGCCTTCGCCTCGGCGTGGGTGACCAACGCCCTGGGCCTGCATGTCATCTTCGGCGCGCTGCTCGCCGGCGTGGTGACGCCCCGGGAGCGGGGCGGCACGCTGGATCCGGACCTGGTGCGGCCCCTGCACGACATCGGCTCGGTGCTGTTGCCGTTCTTCTTCGTGGTCTCGGGCAAGAGCGTCGAGATCGGTGCGCTCGACGCCACCGGGGTGGTGGCGCTGCTGGCCGTGACGGTGCTCGCGGTGGTCATCAAGGTGGTCAGCGGAACGGTCGCGGCCCGCTGGTCGGGGCTGGACCGGCATGACGCGCGCACCGTCGGCGTGCTGCTGAACACCCGCGGGCTGACCGAACTGATCGCGTTGAACGCCGGTCTTCAGGCGGGGCTGATCGAGGGCCCGCTCTACACGGCGCTCGTGCTGATGGCTCTGGCGACGACCCTGATCACCCAGCCTCTGCTGGCCGTGGTCCGCCGTCTGCGGGAACGGGCGGACGGGCCCACCACCAAGGAAACGGCGCCTCAGCCTCTCGGCGACACCCCGCTCGTCGAGGCCCCTCGCGGCGACACCTCTCTCATCGAGGCCCCTCTCGTCGAAGCTCCTCTTGGCGACGCCGTTTCCGTCGACACCGTTTCGGCCGCGGGCATTCCCGCCGACGCCCGGCCGGTCGCGGACGCCGCGCCCGCCGATGCGCCGGCCGACCCCGGGGACGCGGCCGGCGGCCCTCTGCCGTCGGCCGCACCGGGCAGCCGTTGAGCCTGTCCGCTACAGCGGCATCGGCGCGATGTCGCACTCGATCCGCTGGTGGAGCCGGGCAGCCGTCAGCCAGGGGTGGTCCTGGCCCAGGACACTCATGAAGCCCTGCACGGCTTCGGTGTTGAGACCGTCGGCCTCTTCGATCTCGCCGAGGCCGCGCAGATCGAGGGCCAGGTTGGCGCGGCAGGAGAGCGCCAGCGGGTGGTTGGGGCGGCAGGTCTCGACGAGCTTCGGCAGGGTCTCCTCGTCGATCCTCCTGGCCAGGTCGAAGTCCAGCCTGGCGTAGTGGTTGTTCGCCAGGCCCATGAAGGCGGTGAGCGTGAACGGGTGCATGCTTCCCAGCGTCGCCTCGAAGGCTTCCGAGGCTTCCGTGTCCAGGGCCACCGCGGCCTCGATGTCACCGAGGGCGCGCAGGCTCGCGGCGAGGTTGGTCATCGTGATGAGCGCGTACGGGTGCCGGGGTCCCAGCGCCGAGCGGTAGCGCTCCAGGGTCTTCTCACCCAGTTCGCGGGAGGCTTCGAAGTCCCCGCGCAGCCGGCGGTCGACGGTGGCGTTCACCGCGCAGGCGAGGGTGTTCGGGTACTCGGCGCCGTAGCGCACGGTGAAGCGGGCGAGGGTCTCCTCGGTGAGTTCGGATGCCTCCGGGAGCGCGCCGTCCCGGCGCCTGCAGACGGCGAGGTTGCGGGCGGCGCCGATGGTGGCCGCGTTGTCCTCGCCGAAGACGGTGCGGTAGATCCGGTAGGTCTCCTCCTGCAGCACCCGGGCGGCCGGGTAGTCGCCGTCCTCACGGATGTCGATGGCGAGGCCGTTCAGGGTGTTGAGGGTGAGGCCGTTGGCCGGCCCGTACAGCGTGTCCCACTGCCGGGCCGTCTCCTCGTCGAGTGCGCGGGCCTCCGCGAACTGTCCGCACGCCCGCAGCGTCAGGCCGTAGCCGTGGGCGGCCAGCAGCGTTCCGGGCTCCTCCGGGCCGAACAGGTCGCGGGCGCGGCTGTCGGCCTCCTCGTCCAGGGCGCGGGCCGCGTAGAAGTCCCCCTTGTAGCGCAGGGCGCCGGCCATCTGCGTCATGGAGTCGATGAGTTCTTCCTCGGGGATGGAGCTGCGCCGGGAGATCTCGAGGGCGGTCTGGTTGAGGTCCAGTGCTTCGTCGAATCCTCCGGTCTGACGCAGCAGGAAGGCCAGGTTCTTGGCCATCTGGAGCACCGGGATGTTCTCCTCGCCCGACTGGGCGTTCCAGGCGGTCCACGCGTCCCTGGCCACCTGGGCACTGGTGTCGTGCGCACCCCAGTAGTAGAGGTAGAGCACGACGGACTGGATGAGTTCGCGGACCCAGGGGTCGGGGCTGCGGACGGCGCCGCTGGCCAGGACGTGCGGCAGCAGCGCCTGGTAGGCGGGCCACTGGTCCGGTGAGACCGCATCGCCGGGTTTGGCGGTGGCGAGCAGGACGTGTGCGGCGCGCCGCAGTTCCCTGGTCTGGTCCTCGCTGAGGCCGGCCGCGAGCACGGTCTGCATCAGCCGGTGCATCTGCAGGGTGCCGTTCTTGTGGTCGAGCTTGATCAGCGACAGTTTGCTGAGGTCGCGGGTGGCGCGGGCCAGGAGTACGGGGTCACGCAGCACGGGGTCGAGCTCCGGGGAGATCTCGACGTTGCGGCTGCCGCGCAGCATGCTCAGCGGGATCGGCTCGGGGGCCATGCAGGCGCAGATCTCCAGCAGTTGCCGGGCGGCGGGGTTGCTGTCGGCCAGCTGGTCCAGAGAGATGTTCCACGCGGCGGCGACGGAGACGGGGTAGTCCGGTGAGGGGTCGAGTTCCAGGATGCCCGGACGGCGTTGTTCCAGCAGGTCCAGGTACTCGGTGACGGGCATACCGGTGGCGGCGTGCCAGGCGCCGGCCTGCTCGATGGCCAGCGGCAGGTCACCCAGGGCGTCGGCGAGCCGGCCGGCGTCCTCGGTGCTCAGGTCCCTCGCCCTGCGCCGCAGCAGGGCGATGCTCTCCTCGCGTTCGAAGACGTTGACGGTCAGCGGCCTCGCCACGCGTTCCCAGTCCCGGTTCCGGGAGGTGACGATGATCTTTCCGGGGCCTCCGGTGGGGAAGTACGCCCGGACCGCTTCGATGTCCTCCGCGTTGTCGAACACCAGGAGCCAGTTGTCGTACGGCTTTCCGGTGCGCAGCGCCTCACGGACCGCGGGCACCGCGGTGTTGGCCTGGGGGCCGACGTCCAGGCTCAGGGCGCGGGCGAGATCGACGAGGGCGCCGAGGACGAGGCTCTCGCGCTCGGCGGGGATCCACCAGATGACGTTGTACTCGTGGCTGTGCCGGTAGACGTACTCGATGGCCAACTGGGATTTCCCGACGCCGCCCATGCCGTGCAGGGCGTGGGGGAGCACCGCGGCGGTCTCCTCCGCCTGCAGTTGTTCCTCGACCGCTGCCAACAGGCTCTCCCGGCCGGTGAAGTTGGGGTTCTTCGGCGGGACGTTCCCCATCACCCTCGGCTGGCCGGAGCGGACGAAGAGGGGTTGGGCAACCTTGGAATCCATGGTCGGATCAGCCTTCCGGGCTTCAGCGTCAGAGGGGGTGGGGGTGGTCGTCGGCACAGGCACTCCAGACGTTCTGCCTTCCTTCCGGGAGGCTTGGTCCTTTTGAGTGCTTATGCCCGCTTCCGGGGTGGGGTCCCTCTCGCTGCGGAGGGAGCCACCCGGTGCGGTGACGACAGTGGAGGAACCGCTGACTCCGACAGGGCCTGCGCCGACACCCGCGGCGACCCGTGCGGCCCTCACGGCGTAGGGGCCGGCGAGCGCTTTCAGCACCGCGAGTTCGACGCGCACCCAGGGTCGGTTCCCCGGACCGGTCTCCGGCAGCGCGGCACCCTCGGGGTCCCGCAGCGCCGCTCTCAGCCGCTCCCCCCTGTCGCCTCCGCTGGGCAGATCGGCGAACAGGTTCACCGTCCTGGCGAGCTGGCTGCGCGTTCCGGTGGCGAGCAGGGCTTCGCGGACGCCTTCGGCGAAGTCGGGCCGGCCGTCTCCCGGGCCGTTCCAGTCGATGAGGCCGCCCATCAGGATCTCGGCCACGTGTTCGGGACCCGCCTCGGGCAGCGCACGGTTGCGCAGCTCGTCGATCAGTTCGAACTCGAAGGGCAGCGCGGCCACATGGGTGGCCAGCCGACGCGCGGTCGGCGTGGCCAGCGAGAAGAAGCGGCGTACGGTCGCCTCGGCGGAGGCGGGCCCGGCCGGGCGCGGCGCACGCAGCCCGGGAGCCGGCCTGCCCTCGGCCAGGGTGCCCGCGACGAGGAACGGCAGCGCTCGCCGTACGCCCCGCTCCCCGGCGACCAGGTCCGCCCACGCCGTGAAGGACTCGGGCTTCAGGCTCAGCACCGGCACGGGAACGCCCGGCCCCGGCACGTCCTCCGGACGGGTCCCGGCAGGGACGGGGAGCCGGCCGATGCGGGTGTTGGGCGAGCCGAAGCCCCCGGCGTCGAGTTCCGCGCGGTACGGGTGGACCGATGTGCGGTGCCACAGATACGTGGGCAACAGGTGCACCAGGGCCGTGGGGCCGCTCCGCGCCAGCCGTACGAGCAGGTCGTCCGCGACCGGGCTCGCCCAGCCGTGCGCCAGTCCGTCGGTGACGAGGAGGTGGACGCGCGATCCCCGTGCGTCGATCAGTTCCGCCGGGTTGCCGGACCGGTCACCGGACCAGCGCAGCCGGGCCTGACCCCGCGTCGGTAACTCCAGCCGTACCGTGCGCACGTCACGGAAGGCACCGCTGCGGGCGGCTTCCACGCCGATCGCGGCCACGCGGTCCGCCCAGATCCGCATGGTGGGCGCGGAGTCGACGAGGACGACGAGGTCGAGGGCCTTCTCGACACCGGGCCGCAGGTAGGGGAGCCAGAGGTTGTCGGAGATGCCGTGCCGGGCGGTGCGCTCCTCGTCCAGCTCCTCGCGGTCGCGGGCGGGCACCGAACGGCTCATCCGGCGCAGTGCCTTGGCGAGCGGCGGAAGGGCCGCGCGCCGCACGGGCCGTCGCCGTGCGGCACCGTCGGAACCCCGCGCTGCCGCGGGGACCCTGTCCAGCCGGGCGAACCCGTCCGCGGCGGGCAGGGCGTCCGCGGCGGGCACGGCGAAGGAACCGGGGGCGTCGTGGGCCCCGGCGTCGAGTGGCGGCAGCCCGGACGGCTCGCCGGTGGGCGGCGTCCGGGGTGTGGGAGAGGCGGGCGGCGGCGTGAGGGGCGGGTCGTCCTGTCCGGGCTGCTGCTCCAGCTCCGTGGGAGGCTGCTCCCGCTCGGGGGAAGGCTGCTCCCGAGTCACCGGAGGCGTGGCCGAGTTCGCACGGGTGGCCGCGAGCCAAACGGCGTCGGCGACCTCCTGCCAGGTCGGACCATCGACGGAGTACCCGTCCGCCTCCTCGTCGGCGGAGGGTGCGCGCTCCCTGGGAACGCCGTCCATCAGCGGCCTTTCGCGAGGTCGCGCAACAGAGTTTCCATCAGCTTACGCCCGCCGGTATCCCTCTGAAAACTACCCGCCGTGGTCAGGTGCACCGCATTCAGCAACTGGTCGACGGACTGCGTCCCCCCGCCGCGCAACCGGCGCTCGAAGTCGTCGACGAGCGCCTCCACCCCTTCCGGCCTGCGCCGAAGATGACTGACCACGATCGCGATGAGCTGCTCGCGGCTGGGCGCGCGCATCTCCAGAGGCAGACAGCGGCGGCGGAACGCGGCCGGAAACTCACGTTCGCCGTTACTGGTGATCACCACGACAGGGAACTCACGGCACTCGACGCGACCACCGGCGATCTCGGCACGCCCGCCCGGGTCGTCCGTGAAGACACTGACGCCGGGCAGCGCGCTGCGGACCAGTTCGGGAACTTCGTAGCTGCCGTTCTCCAGGACGTGGAGGAGGTCGTTGGGCAGGTCGATGTCGCTCTTGTCGAGCTCGTCGATCAGCAGCACACGCGGCCGTTCATAGGCGAGCAGGGCCGTGCCGAGCGGCCCGAGGGTGATGAAGTCGCCGAGGTACGGGGCCTGTTCGGCCTCCGGGCCCGTGGGGTCCGGTCCAGTGGGGTCCGGTCCCGTGGGGTCCGGGGCGGCGCCGGGAACGGTGTCGGCGCCGGCCCGCCAGGCGGCGATGGCCTGGGCGCGGCCGATGGAGTCGTACGCGTAGAGCCCGTCGCGCAGGGTCGTCCGGCTGACGATGCTCCACTGCAGGACCCGTGCCAGCCCCAGTTCGAGGGCGATCACATAGGCGAGCGTCGACTTGCCCACGCCGGGCGGCCCGGTGACGAGCAGTGGGCGGCGCAGCAGCAGCGCCGCGTTGACGACGTCGATCTCCTCGTCCCGCAGATGGGGCCCGGAACCGTTCGCCCCCAGGCGGCGCTGGACCGCCGGTCCGTCGTCCGTGGGGGCGGGCTGGAGGGG